>CAJAYZ010000963.1 GCA_903949225.1 uncultured Planctomycetaceae bacterium | reverse complement strand
GCGGGCTCCACCAGGAAAAAGCTGGGAGGCAGGAGGGGCTTCAGGTGCGGATGTGCTTCCGCTTCGCCTTGCGAGCCTTGCTGTTGGCCGGACGGGAGCCGTGGTTGGCTTTTTTCAGGGTGCGATGCGGTTTGGCCATGGGGGAAAGACTCCTTGGGCAGGACGGAAAACGGTCGGCCGGGGCGCGCTTGCTGCCCCTGGCGAGCCAAGGGTTTTACCACGCGGTCGGGGGCGGTGCCATCCGGGTCGGTTGGCCCGAAAGCAGCGGCGATCCCGCCGGCACGCGAGGGCTCACCGGCGGGGACGGCTCGCCACGGGGCGACTGGGGGGAACCTGCCGTTCCTCGGCGGCGATCGCCTCCCGGAGGCTCGTCCGCACGATTTCCACGAAACTCGCCAGAAGGAACCCGAACAGGCCGCCGATCACCCCGGACGATACCCCGCCGAGCAACGCCCCGGCCACCGAGGCATTCGTGAGCAGGGCGAGGGAAAGGCAGCCCGCAAGGGCCCCACAGGCCGCGCCGATCGTCGCGGAAATCGGCACCAGTCGACCGAGCGATCGGGACGTTTCCAGCGTGGTGGGCAGTTGGCGCGGCATCGAGATCCGTTCCGCGCGCCGGTTGTGCCGTCGAGCCGCCAGATCCCGGTCGGTTGCCTCGCGCAGTTTCGTCCCGAGGGCGTTGCCGGCGACGTGGGCGGCGAGGCTGGCGGCAACCACCACCGTCGCCATCCAGCCGGCGATCCCCAGCCACCCGATGGCAGCACAGGCCAAGGCCACGACCACCGCCAACCACGTGTAGGTGACCAGGGGCATGGCACTCTCCGTCATCCCGGTCCGTTTCCGCTCCGTCCATGCCCCCGTTGGGCCTGGGCCACGCGGCGCCGCCGTTTCTGCCCTCCCAGTGTAGTCGTCTGACGCGACCCGGCATCACGGGGCGTCTGTCACCGCCTCCTGACGGTAGATCGGGAGGAGACGGTAGTAGACCTCGAGCGTGAGGACTGCCAGCGCCGTGTGGGCCAGACGTCCACCGGGGGCCGTCTCCCGATCGGCGAAGAACCAACTCCCTGTCTCATGGCCGACGCGGGACTGGAGGGCCACGATCTGGTCGCGGTTGCGGCTGTTCCAGCGCGGCCAAACCGGATGGTCGGTCTGGATGAGGGCCTGAGCGAGGTAGAAGTTTTGGTAGATCGCGTGGGGCTTCGGCCCGGGGCGGGCGAGGGTCGTGATGCCACGCTGGAGCGGCTCCTCGTCGACGCCCCACCCGGTGTACATGCGGCAAAGGAGGCCGATCGCCGAGGTGCAGGGGGCGGCGGCCGGAGTCCGGTAGCCGTAGGCCGCCCCCTTCTGGGTGGCCACCGAGTCGAGGAACCGGCGTGCCCCCTCGAACGTCGGCGAGGAGGTCTCCACACCGGCCAGCCCCGCGCTCCGCAGGGCCGCGACTTGCCAGGTCGTCACCGTGATATCGCCAGCTTGGCCGGGAAGGTAGCGCCAGCCACCGCCGTGGAGATCCTGGGAGGTCTCGATGAAGCGGACGGCGTCGCGGCAGGGTTTGCGGAGGAGGTCGTCGCCGGTCATCCCTAGCGCCTCGGCGAGGACGAGGGTGGCGATGCCATGCCCGTACATCGTCCCCTCGCAGAGGTCGCCGCCGCGGGGCGTCGACTGCATCCGGCTGAGGAGGTAATAGAGGCCACGGGAGACGGTTTCCTGATAGCGCCCCTCGAGGTGGGTGCTCCCTGCCCCGAGGAACGGCAACAGCGCGATTGCCGTGCTCGCCGTCGTGCTCGAGAGCGTGCCGGGATCGCGGCAGGCGCCCTCACAGCGGCATCCATCGAGGTCGAAGCGCCACGATCCGTCGTTGGCCTGATGGAGCGCCAGCCACGCCAGGCCCCGTTCGACGGCGGCTTCGCTCGC
>CAJAYZ010000962.1 GCA_903949225.1 uncultured Planctomycetaceae bacterium | reverse complement strand
TGAGGTGTCGATCGACACCGGCACTCCTGACTCGCGGACGAGTCGGCGCACCACCTCGGCCGTCCGCCGGATCTCTTCGTCGGCCTCGACCGGCGTCGAAAAAGGCCGGGTGCTCTCGCCGCCGACATCGAGCAGATCGGCCCCTTCGGCCACGAGGCGCAATCCATGCGCCACCGCCGCATCGACCGCCGCATGGCGGCCGCCATCGGAGAAGCTGTCGGGGGTGACGTTGACGATCCCCATCACGAGCGGCCGGCGGAGTGCGCCAGCCGGATGCGGCAGCGCCAGACGTGTCGAGCGGAGGTGCCAGGCGGGGAGCGGGGTGGTTGTCATGCCCTCACTTTACCCGCAGCACGGCTCCGCCGGAGGGAACCGTCGCCTGCTCTGCCGGAGATCGCGGCCGATTCGTTGGCGGACTGGCGGCGGAGGGGGGTAGGATGGACGAATCATGAAACAGGTCGCGAAACAAGACTCCATCGACTGGGTCGATCTCGTCGGGGCGGAATGGGCGGAGTGGTACTCCCTGACCCCGGCCCAGCGCCTCGAGGAATCCTCCCGGCTCTGGCAGACCTATCTGGAACTGGGAGGGTCCCTTGACCCCGAGCCCGATTCTCAAAGTCCTTTCTACTCTGACGAAGAGCGGCGTGCGTTCGCTCCTCATGGGCGGCCAGGCATGCGTGTTGTACGGCGGGGCTGAGTTCAGCCGCGACACCGATGTGCTCGTGCTCGCCGACGACGCGAACCTCGAGCGCCTCACAGCGGCCCTCGATGCCCTCGAGGCGGACGTGATCGCGGTGCCGCCGTTCAAGCGCCGGCATCTGAAACGGGGGCTCGCCATCCATTTCCGCTGCCGCGCCCCCGGCGCCGCTGGCATGCGCGTCGATGTGATGGCAACGCTTCGCGGTCTCCCCGGATTCGAGACGCTCTGGGATCGACGAACCACGATCGAGACCGACGGAGGGGCGATCGAGGTGCTTTCCCTCCGGGACCTCGTCACGGCAAAGAAGACCCAGCGCGACAAGGACTGGCCGATGATCGCGAGGCTCGTCGAAGCTGATCTCGCCCGCCATGGCGAAGCGCGTGACGCTGATTCCGTCGCCTTGTGGCTCGAGGAATTGCGCACGCCATCCCTCCTCATCAGCCTGGCGCGCGAACTCCCCGACGCTGCCAGGGCGGCGATCCCCCGCCGACCGCTGTTGACGCACGCCCTCGCCGGTGACGCCGTAGCGCTCACGGCAGCACTGCGTGCCGAGGAAGATGCGGAGCGTGAGGCTGATCGACTCTACTGGGCCCCCCTCCGGCTGGAGCTCGAACAGATTCGCCTCGGCAGGCGCGGCCCCGCCTGACACGCGCTCACCACGGCTCTTCCATGAGGCCGATGATCTGCTGGGACATCAAGCGGGAACTGTTCCAAAACCTTTCTTTTGATGCCATGTCGCCCAGTTTCTTGACAAGACAAGAAAGGGGGGGGTACGTTTCTTAAGGAGTGATTCACGGCGCCCGATGGCCCCGTGCCCCTTCGGCCACGAGGCGCAATCCATGCGCCACCGCCGCATCGACCGCCGCGTGGCGGCCGCCATCGGAGAAGCTATCGGGAGTGACGTTGACGATCCCCATCACGAGCGGCCGGCGGAGTGCACCGCCAGGGTGAGGGAGCGCCAGACGTGTCGAGCGGAGTTGCCAATGAGTGGGGCGAGAAGTGGGTATCATGCCCTCACTCTACCGCCTGAACGCTCGTTGTTCCGGAATTCCATGCGTGAGGTTCCCTGTGTCAGATATCCAAGGTGGTCGCGGGCTCCGGGCTCTTGGAGCCCTGCTCGTCTGTTCGATCCTCGCTGCCACCCTGTGGGCGGACTATTCCAACGGCCGCGACCAGTTGATCCGGCAGACCGACGCGCGGGCCAACCTCGCGGTTCACGATGCGGCGACGCAGTTGGATGACTTCATCCGGCGCGTCAGCATGATTCCGATCACAACGGCTTCGCGTCAGCAGGTGTTGGGAAACACCCCGGACCCGATGATGGTGGAGTATCTGAGGAGCGTGATCGCGAAGGTCCCCGACGACGAGGTCTATGGGATCTACATCGCCTACGAGAACATGAAGTGGTCCGACAGGAACTCGATGCCCTGGATGGATCGCAGGAACGCTCCTGAAATGACGGTCGTGCATTACGATTATCATGCCCCGGATCAGGATTGGTACAACGGCGCGAAGACAGATGGCAGGCTGCACATCACCGAGCCTTACTTCGACGCCGGTGGGTCGGACATCAACATGGTCAGCGTCACGCATCCCGTGATCGCGGACGATGGGCATTTCGTGGGGGTGGCGGGCGCCGATCTGTCGCTGGAGCTGATCCAGAAGATCGTCGACCGGATCGAGACGAACTTCTGGTATGCGACCGGAGAAACCGAAGCCGACCACGGAATCCGGCATGCGTACCTGGTGAGTCGGAAAGGACTCGTCGTCACGCATCCCGACTCCGGCTTGGTCTTGAGCAGGGATTCACCCGGGGCCCGTGTTGAATCGTTGCCAGACGGAAAAGCCACACTGGCGGCACCGAACGGCTCGGCCAAAGTGGATATCGGGGCCCAACAGCGACGCATCTTCTGGGCCACATCCGAGCTGACCGGGTGGAAGCTGATCCTCAATGTTTCCGAGGAAGAGGTGATGCGTCCGATCCGGGCGCTGGCCGTGAAGTCCCTGATCGTGGCGGCTGTAGGGCTCGGAGCGATGCTCGGACTGCTCCTCTTGGTGGCCAATCGGACAACGGGGGTGGAGTCGCGTCCTTAGTCCGCCGCCCGCCTGAATGCCGCTCACCACGGCTCTTCCATGAGGCCGACGATCTGCTGGGCCATCTTCACGATCCCCTCCTGCTGCGTGCTCACGACCGAGCGGCCGTATTCGGGGACGAGCACGGCCGCCTGACCGACGTCGACGCTCGCCGCCGGGAGGGGAACGGCGCCGGTGGCGAGCACCGCGCCGCCGCGGTCGGCCCAGGTGACGAGCACCTGGATGTTCATCTCCACCATTCGCGATTGGTCGGTGGGGCTCTCGACCTGCATGCGCTTGGTGTCGGCGACGATCCGCGCCGTCAGCACGCTGTCGGCCTCGGCGTTGCCCACCACCTTGAAGGGAGTGCGCTTCTCGATCTCCTTGCAGACCGCCTCCGTCAGCCGTTCCCCCAGATCGACGCCGGGAACGGTGCGGTAGGAGTCGCTCTGGATCATCGGGACGTAGACGGTGCGGACGTTCGGCGCGTAGAGCGTGTTGTTGCCGAACCGGTAGCCGGCACAGCCGGCCGTGCCGAAAGTGAGGCCCGCGACAGCCAACAGCCACCCCCGGCGAGAAACGGCGTGGCCGGTGGGCATGACTCGGAATCCTGACTCGTTGGCGACGAAAAGCCCGTGCGGAGCGCACGCGAGCGTGCTTCGCGGGAAGGAGCAATCAGCGGATCGGGCCGGAAGCGCCGGAGTTGTCCTCGCGGGCGATGACGGCATCGGCCTCGGCCATGGCGTCGAGCTCCGCCTCTTTGAGCGAATCGGGATTGAGCCAGGCCGTGAGCGTCGGGAAGGGATTGTCGGAGACGTCCTCCTTCCCGGCGATCATGCCGAGCCGCTCGCGGGCCTTCGTCGCCAGGAGCGTCTCGGGGCGGTCGCGGGCGATCAGCGCGTAGTAGATCCTGGCCGAGGTGTAGTGCTCCCCCTTGGCGTAGAACTCGGCCCTGTTCCAGTGGCGCAGCGCCTGCTGGGCATGAATCTCGGCCCGGACACCGAGGACGCGGTCTTGGTCGGGACGGGCGAGCTGATCGGGGAACTGCACGAGCGTCTGATCGGCGAGCACCTCCGCCTCGTCGAGCACGCCCCCCTCGTAACCGGGCCCCTGGTAGGCGCGGAGCTTCGCCTGGAGGCCGAGGAGATGGGCCTGGAGGAGGAAGTCGCTGTCCGGGTACTCGCTGCGGAGGAGGGAGTAGAAGTAGTCGGCGTCGATCCACTGCCGCTCGAGGAAGTGGGCGTTGGCCTGGGCCATGATGCTGTCGTCGGCCAGCTGCCCGCGCGGATCGTTGATGCGGACGTGATCGTAGGCCTTGAGGGCCCGGCCGCGGGTATCGAAGATCGGCCGGGAGCGGTCGAAGGCATTCGGCACGATCGTCAGGTAGTGGTGCTTGTCATCGAGGGCGATCCAGTACTGCGCGATGACGAACTGACGCTGGGCGATCCGATCGAGGTAGCGCGTGTTGGCATACTTCTTCACGAGCTCGTCGTAGGCATCTTCTGCCTTGGGGTACTGGTCGGTGAAGAACCAGCACTCGGCGAGCTGCCACATCGCCTCCTCCTCGATCGCCGAGTCGGGCCAGCGATCGATTGCCACCTTGTACTTCGTGGCCGCCTCCTTGAACTTCCGCTGGTTGTAGAGGCCGTCGGCCTCGGCCAGCGCCCGCCGCGCCACCGGCTCGTTCGGCCCACGCCCCACGAGCCGCTTCCAGCGGCGCTTGACGTTGTCCCCCTTGAACCAATCCCAGCCCGGGTCGGGGGGGGGCGTGTATTCCGACGAGATGATCTCGCTTTCGGCGTCCTCGCCGAGCTCGCCGGCGACCTTCCGCCCCGCCTCGTCGCCACGCTTCGACCAGGGCCAGTTCGGCGACTTGAGCGTCGTCGCGCAGCCACCGAGCAGGACCGCCAAGGCAGCGGCCAAAAGCAGCCCGGGCGGCTGGCTTCCGGGGCGGCGGGGATGCTTGGAGCACGGCATGGGGTGGGCACCCGGGGTGTATCGGCGCGGCCGGCGGGGATCAGGCGTCGCGTGAGGGGGTCGATCGGGGAGGGATGACTGGCACGAGCCGCGGGCTGAGCCGCGATTTCCTTCCCAGGACATGGGCGACATAGGTGTTCATCACGGCCCGCAGCTCGCCGAGGACCGGGGGATCGATCGGCTTCTCGACAGAGCCAGCGCGGAGGCTGCG
>CAJAYZ010000961.1 GCA_903949225.1 uncultured Planctomycetaceae bacterium | reverse complement strand
CCCGGCAGCGAGCATGACGAGGCCGTCGAAGCCGAGTGCCGCTCCGACGCCCTCCGGCATCGAAGCCCCGTGGGCCTCGAGCAGCCTGCGAGGAACGGGGAGCGCCGGCCGGCCGGCGGCGACGCGGATGCGGTTGGCCTCATCGATCCGGGCGGCGAGGAGCGCGCGGCTGGTGTCCTCCTCCCAGCCATTGGCCAGTTCCACGCCATCGACGAACAGTTCGAAGCGGCGTGCAAGGCGTGGATCCTCGGGATCGAGTCGGGCGAAGGCCGATTGCGTGGCTGGCCACAGCTCGAGCGCCGTCGGTCGTCCGCCGCGGCCGAGTTGCGGGCCGACGACCTCGGAAAGGAGGAGCTCGAACCACAGCTCGGGGGGATCCTCCGTCCCATGTGGCGCGGCGACCCCGAGGCGACGGCCGGCCTCGCGCCAGTCAGCGGGGGTGGCGGAAAGGATGTCGACGCCGGCATGGAGCCGGAAGGCATCGCGGCAGGAGAGGCGCTCGAGGCCCTCCGTGCCGAGAACATCGCGGCAGACGGCGGCAAGGAGCGGGGCCGTTGCGTCGAGCGTGGCGCCCGGGGCATACCACTCGAGGAGGACGAACTCGACGTCGTGGAGGGCTCCCCGCTCGCCGGCCCGGAACGAGCGGGCGAACTGGTAGATCGCCCCCGATCCCTCCGCCAGAAGACGCTTCATGAGGGCCTCCGGGCTGGCCTGCAGCCATTGGACCGGGGCCTCACTGCCGTCGACCGCGACGGGAATCGGATCGATGTGCGCCTCGGGGAGAACCTCGAGGGAGAGGACCGGGGTGTCGACCTCGATGAAGCCCGCGCCGTCGAACCGCCCGCGGAGCGTGGCACGAACCCGGGCGCGGTGGGCGAGGCGCTCACGGAGCGGCGCGACGCCGATCGATGGCGTGGACAGTTTGGCTGAACGGTCGGGCACGCGCGACCTGCGGCGGTGGAGGGAAAGTGATCAGACGCCGGCCGTGGCCGGGTGCTGCCCGACCCGATGGCCGGGCTCACGGTAGACGAGGACGGGGCAGGGGGCCCGGCGCAGGATCGATTCGGCGACGCTCCCCATGAGGAGGCGAAACAGGCCGGTGCGGCCGTGGGTGCCGATGACGATCATCTCCGCCCCCTCGTCGGCGGCGATCCGACAGATCTCCGCGGCCGGGTCTCCCATCGCCAGGCGTTGCTCGAAGGCGACCTCCGGGTCGGCTGGCTTGACCGCTTCGAGCATCGCGCGGATTCTCGCGGTGTCTGGCTCTGCGAGGCCGTAGTAGAGTTCTCCGCCGCCATAGGCCAGCGGGGGCTCCTCGACATGCACGATGAGGAGCCTGGCTCCATTCTGGCGCGCAAGCGCCGCGGCATGGGGGAGGGCCGCGTCGCTGGCATGGGAGAAGTCGGTGGAGAAGACGATCGTCGGCTGCGGCATGATGGACTCCGGTGGAGAGAAGGCGAGGCCGCCGTGCCCGGGCGAGGATCGTGCGATGCGGGCGTCGAACACTCTTCATCTTACCGCAGCGCACCCCCCAGCGGCCCATCCCGCGCCGACCAGCAGGCCGTGGCTGGCCTGCCTTCGAACTCCCCAGCGGCCGATCCCGCGCCGACCAGCAGGCCGTGGCTGGCCTGCCT
>CAJAYZ010000960.1 GCA_903949225.1 uncultured Planctomycetaceae bacterium | reverse complement strand
GTCTGGCCATCACCGACCCGAAGCTCGCGGCCGAGTTGATTGCCCGGGCGCGGGCCCGACGGGTGGTCGATCTCTCCGTGACGCTCGACGAAGATCTCCCGGTGGTCTGGCCGGGGCGCGGGCCAGGCGAGGAAGGGGGGCGGTACGTGAGCAAGGTGCTCAACAAGTTCGGCGCCGCCCGCGGCCCGTTCTTCGCGCTCACCCACCTCTTCGACAGCATGGCCGGCACGCATCTCGTTCTCCCGTCGTTTTCACTCCCTGCCAACCGGGCCGAACTCGAGGCGGCCGAGCCGGCGGTCCTTGCACGGATCGCAGCGCACGAAGCCCGCTACGGGGCGCTTCCGGCGGCGACAGTGCGGACGGAGTCGGTGGAGCTCTCGCAGCTGATGGGGCCGGCGCATGTCGTCGATGTCCGCGGGCTGCGCGGGGCGGGAGGCTTCGACGCCGACAAGCCAGCCGGGCCGGTGATCAACCGGGCGTTTCTCGAGGAGCACGAGGCGACGCGGCCGTTCCTCCCCGGTGAGGTGGTGGTCTTTTGGTCGGGCTACTCCGACGACCGCTTCCGACCGCTCCCGGCGGCGCCGGAGAAAGACGCTTTGTTTGTCGCGCCGCTTGCTGGCGAGGCGGAGGGCTGGCCGCAGCCGACACCCGAGGCGATCCTCTGGCTCGCGACGCGCGGCATCCGCTGCCTCGGCACCGATGGGCCGACGCTCGGCGGAGTCGATGCTGCCGAGTCGCACTCCATCGACTGGGCGGCGGCCACGGCGGAAATGGCCGTCATCGAATATCTCACGAACGTCGGCGCGATCGCCGACAAAGACGCTTTCTTCCTCTTTGCCCCGGTGAAGATTGCCGGCACCCGCGGCGGCTACGGCCGGGCGATCGCCCTGATCGGTGACTGATTCCCGGCGATTGACAGCTCTTCACGTCTGACACGGTTCATCACACCCCTGACCCACCCCCGGAGAAGCCCCGATGCGGATCGTCCGCTTTGCGACCAAAGGCCACGAGCACCTCGGCAACGAACATGGCGACGGCCGCGTCACGCTCCTCGAGGGGGATCTGTTCGGCGACCTCGTCGACACCGGGGAAGTGGTCCGCATGGAGAAGCGGCTGGCCCCCGTCGAGCCGCGCGACATCCTCTGCATCGGCCTGAATTACCGCCGCCATGCCGAGGAGGGGAATCAGGCGATTCCGTCCCATCCGGTGCTGTTCATGAAGAACTCAGGCACCGTGCAGAATCCCGGCGATCCGATCGTCCTGCCGCGCCGGCTCGACAGCCGCGAGGTCGATTACGAGTGCGAACTGGCGGTCGTGATCGGGAAGACGTGCCACAACGTCAAGCGGGAACACGCCCTCGAGCATGTCCTCGGCTACACCTGCGCCAACGACGTCAGTGCCCGTGACTGGCAGCGGCAGGGCGGGGGAGGGCAGTGGTGCCGCGGGAAGACGTTTGCCACCTTCTGCCCGCTCGGGCCGGTGCTCGTGACGCGCGACGAGATCGCCAATCCCAATGCCCTCAAGATCCGCACCGTCCTCAATGGCAGGGTGATGCAGGACTGGAGCACCGACGACATGATCTTCGACGTGCCGACGCTGATCGAGTTTCTCTCCGCCTCGTCGGTCCTCCGTCCAGGCACGGTGATCCTCACCGGCACGCCGCACGGCGTCGGCTTCGCCCACACCCCGCCGGTCTTCCTCCGCGCCGGCGACTCGGTGTCGATCGAGATCGAGGGGATCGGCACGCTCACCAATCCCGTGGCCGAGGAGCAGGCGGAGCGGCTTACCGGCGTGTGAGGAAAAAGGTGGCAGCCACCATTTGCCCTAGGCGGACGATGTGCGGCGAACAACAACGTGGGCAAATGGTGGCTGCCACCTTTTTCCTCCGTTGGACACAGCGAAGGAGGCGGGATGGACGCGACGGGCCACGAATCAGCGATCGGGAGACGGACGCTTGCCAAGGTGGCGTGGCGGCTCGTGCCGTTCCTCGCGCTCCTCTATGTCTTCAACATCATCGACCGCTCGAACGTTGGCTTCGCGCGGCTGAAGATGACGGAAGATCTCTCGCTCTCCAATGCCGTCATCGATCTCGGCTACGGCCTCTTCTACGTCGGCTACCTCCTCTTCGAGGTGCCGAGCAATCTGTTGCTGCGTCGCTTCGGGGCCCGGACCTGGATCGCCCGGATCATGGTGACCTGGGGGTTCGTGTCGATGCTTACGGCCTTCGTCACCGGGCCAGGAAGCTACTATGGCGCCCGGATTCTCCTCGGTGTCGCGGAGGCGGGCTTCTTCCCCGGGATCATCTACTATCTGACGGCTTGGTTTCCGGCAGCGAAGCGCGCCCGCGTCGTCGCCGGCTTCATGCTCGCGATCCCGATTTCGAACATCCTCGGCAATCCGATCTCCGGCGCCATCATGGATGGCTTCCAGGGGACCGGGGGGCTTGCTGGCTGGCAGTGGCTGTTCATCCTCGAGGGGATCCCGGCGATCCTCCTCGGATTCTCCGTGCTCTGGTACCTCCCCGACGGCCCGCGCGATGCCGCCTGGCTTGCCGCCGACGAACGCGACTGGCTCGAGCGTGAGATCGTGGCCGAAGTGGGCGTGCGATCGAGCGTCGGGGGCCATGAGAAGCTCGGAGCACTTGCCGACTCGCGGGTCTGGGTGCTGATCGCCCTCTACTTCAG
>CAJAYZ010000959.1 GCA_903949225.1 uncultured Planctomycetaceae bacterium | reverse complement strand
TCATGCAGACCGCGTCGTCGCTTTCGGGCCGGGCCGATGGGCTCTCCACGGTCGCGTCCTACAAGGCGGTGTGCGACCGGTGCGCTGACAAGGTCTCTGCAACCGCGGCGCCGATCCGCTGGTATGTCGATCCGCTTGGCTTCGCCCGGGCCGTCCAGGCCGCCAATCCCCCCCGCGAGAAGCGCAAGGGCCCCGACTACGTGGCGATCCTCGGTCGCCAGGGCTTCGACGCGGTGAAGGCCGTCGGCGGGGTGGTCGTGCTCGACGACGGGCTCCACGATCTCCGCCACCACACCCTCATCCATGCCCCGCCGCTCGAGGGGCGGAAGGCCTTTGCCCCCGACCGCTACAAGCTCGCCGCCCGCATGCTCCAGTTCCCTAACACCGCCCGGCTCGATCCCCCGACGTGGGTTCCGCGCGACGTGTCGAGCTGGGTGACGATGCAGTGGGACATGAAGACCGCGTTCGCCTCGGCCGAGTCGCTGGTCGACGATGTCATCGGTGAAAAGGGCGTTTTCGAGGATGTGATCGCGTCGCTCAAAGAGGATCCGGACGGCCCACAGATCGACGTCGAGAACGACCTCGTCGGCTGCCTCGGCACCCGGGTGTCGATCATCAGCGACCACACCATGCCAATCGACATCGACAGCGAGCGCCTCGTGATCGCCATCGAGACGCACAATCCGGAGCAGGTGGCAAAGACGGTGGCCAAGTCGATGTCGACCGACCCGGACATGCGGAAGGTGGAGTTCGACGGCCACGTCATCTGGGAGCTCATCGACCGCACGGATGCGATCCCGAAGCTGGAGATCGAGACCCCCGGGCTCGTGTCGGCCCATGCCGATTCCGAGGCCGATTCGGAAGCCAAGGGGCGTCGGGGACGGCTCCGTGATCGGGAGGAGAAGCTCCTTCCGCACTCGGCCGTGACGATCGCCCACGGCCATCTCCTCCTCGCCTCCCACCGCGACTTCCTCGAACGCGTCCTCGCCACCTCCGAGGCCGACGGCACGCTCTCCGACGCCGGCGACTACGGTGTCGTGACGGAGGAGCTGTCGCGGCTGTTCCCCGGGGAGACGGCGCTGCGGAGCTTCGGGCGTGGCGATGAAACGATTCGCCCGGCCTACGAGATGCTCCGTCGTGGCGAGATGCCGAAGTCGAAGAGCCTGATGGGGCAGTTGCTCAACGTCGTGCTCGGCGACGGCAAGGAAGGAAGCATCCGCGAACAGCGGATCGACGGCAGCACGTTGCCCGAGTTCGACGTCATCCAACGCTATCTGGGCGCCGCAGGCGTGGGGATGGAGACGGTTCCCGAGGGATGGTACATCGCCGGTGTTGCCCTGCCCCGCGAGGGTCGCAGCGACACGGTCGCTCGCGAGCCATCCGACACGATTCCACGCTGACAGCGCGCGGTTTGCCACACGAACACGATCACAGACGCCGTCGGGATTCATCCCGATGGCGTCTGTCATTTCGAGGCATCAGGGGGGTTGGGTGGCATTGTCCTTCGCCGTCTTTCGGGAAGGTGGTGTGCCAGCTGCGGGGCCACGGGTCGATTCGAGCACGGCCCAGAACGGGTGCTGGCGGTCGCCACGGGTCCGCAGGTCCTCCAGAAGCACCGTCACATCCGGCTGCACCGGGTCGCGGGAAAGCTTCCGGCCATCGAGGCTGACGTTCACCGGTTGCGTGAAATCGACGAGTTCGGGGGAGAGCCAAACCCGGACCCGCTCGGCGCCGCAGTGGATGATCAGCCCGTTGGCGGCCGTCGTCTTGGCATCGAGCGTGAACGGCCTGACCCCTTGGCCCGGCGGCCACTGCGATGGCAGGACGACTGTCTTGGGAGGAGCGCCGGAGAGTTCCACCCACCAAAAGAAGTTGTCCCACGGTCGCATCGAGACCGCATCGATGGTCGTGGGGAAGAACGTCCGCTTGCGGCGCTGCATCCAATCAAAGATCCGCAGGATCTCGTCGGCAAAGTGCTCGTGGCCACGGCCCCGGTACTCGACGTAGGTGGTGTCGAAGCCCTTGGAGAGGTAGCGGTCGAGGTCCATGCCGTTGCGGGCAAAGGTGCCGTTGTCAAGTTCGCCCCCCACGACGTAGATCGGGAGCGTGCGGGCGTTGTGCCAGTAGTGGTTGACGTAGCGGCCAGCGCCGGGCGTGATCGCCACGAGCCCCGCCCACAGATCGGGATGGGCCAGGGCGATGTCCCAGGCGGCGTCCCCGCCGAGGGAGTGCCCCGAGAGGAAGACGCGGTCGGTGTCGATCGCGAATCTCCGCTGCGACTCCCGCAGGGCGCCGAGGACAGCCGCGTGCTCGCGGGCCGAATAGCCGTAGGT
The DNA here is from genome assembly GCA_903949225.1 of uncultured Planctomycetaceae bacterium. Lineage (GTDB taxonomy): Bacteria > Planctomycetota > Planctomycetia > Pirellulales > UBA1268 > QWOP01. The sequence goes on along the minus strand of CAJAYZ010000959.1, from coordinate 4,700 downwards.
GGTCTGCCCTTCCTCTGTCCAGCGGGGCGCGACGACGATGCACCCGTGGCGGGTCGCCTGGCCGACCCGACGGCCATCGGGCCCCGGCGGGCCGGCCCACCAAGTGATCTGGTCTGCCGGTGTCGTGAAGGCGGCGTGGAGGGAGACCACCGTCGGATAGCGGCGGAGGGGATCGTACTCCGGCGGCACCTGGACGAGGCACGTGACCGATTGCCCGTCGGAGCCAGTGAACTGGAACTCGTGGAGCCCCGGGGCCTTCGGCTCCGGGGGATCGAGCGGCGGGCGCATCTGCCGCGCCAAGTTCGCGATGGTTGCCGCGTCCCCCGCCTCTTCGTCGGCCACCTGGTCGCGGAGGGCTTGGCGGGCTTTGGCATCGTCGCTGCGGAGGTAATCGCGGAGGAGATCGCGGACATGCGCGGCGGAGAGGGCCAGTTTGAGATTCTCGCCGGCTGCCGCGGCCCCCTGGAGCCATCCGGAGATGGCGATCGCCAGGGCCCGGTCGGCCGCAAGGTCGGGCTCGGTCCCCATCCGTTCGAACGCCGACAGCCGATCGAGCGTGGCGAAGGTCATCTCCGCGGCGATCTCGTCGAGAACACCCGCGCATGCGGCACGGGTGTCGTCGTCATCGAGGGCGTCGCAGCGTTCCTGGAGGAGACGAAGGAGCCGCTCGGCCGAGGCCTGCCGGTCACGGTAGTCATCGCGGGCCTCGCGGATCGCCTCGACGGTCTCGGCCGAGGCCTCGTCGGCGGGGAAGTTCTCAAGGATCTCCATCGCCAGGGCATCCTGGCCCGATCGGCCCCGCAGCCGGACCTCGTCGAGGAGCCGGGTGGCCGACAGTTCCCCGAGGCTCCGCCGCTCCTCGCTGAGGTTCTTCAAGCCGGGGAAGTCGCGGATGACGCCGTCGAGTTCGGCCCGTGCCTCCTCGTAGCGTTCCGCCTGGAGGAACAGCCGCACGATCCGCAGACGCTCTTCCGAACTGGCCGGATCGGTCTGGCGGTCGAGGACGAGCCGCAGCTGATCGCGCGGTATGGCCCCAGTTGAAAGTCGCATGTCGAGCAGGAGCGGGTTGTCGGTGAGGACGCCCTGGACACGGGTCCAACGGGGGGTGATCGTGGTGATCCCCTGAACAACGTCGAGCCTGCCGGAGGCCGTCGACAGCGTGAGGATGCGGCGTCCAAACTCGTCGAACGGTGTGGCGGCGAGGATGCCGCCGATCGAAGCGACCCGGCGACCGTTCTCCGGCACGCGCTGCGGAATCTCGATCCGCTCGAGCTGTCGCGCGAACGGAAGCTCCTCGGCTTTCACCACCCGGCGACGCGAGACGAACGTCCGGGTCATTTCGTCGTCGCACATCAGCACCGGTGTGCCCGCGGCCCGGCTGCTGGTTGCCTCGGCGATCGGATCGACGGCCACGCCGGCGACGAGGGCAAACCTGCCTTCGAGGATCCGTCCATCGGCCATCTCCACCCGGTCGGCCAGGGCGTTGGCAAGAAGGGCGACCCAAGCCAGGGCCGAGCCGAGCGCCAGAAGACCGGCGGATCCGCGGATCAGGCCAGGACGCGCCGGGCCACCCGGGCGTTCCCAAGTCCAGCATGGCCATGCCGGCAGGGGAACGACTTTGGCACGGCGTCTCATCGAGTGTCCTCCATGACCTTCGGCGCTCCGGATGCCTCCGCAAGGGGCGCTGCGGCAGTTTAGCAGGCCCTAGGACAAAGTGCCCTGCCGCTCGATTCGGCGGTCGGAAGCCCCGGGGAGGCCCACGATCCTTCCCTGAGGGCACCACGACGACGAGGCCACAAAAAACGCCTGCTCCCCCGCCCCAGGAACCCGTCCACTGACCGGGCTGATTCGAGGCGCGCCGGCAGAGCCTGTGAACGGTACACTTCCGAGTGAGCGGGGTGTCCAGCGAGCCGTGCAGCGGAGGAGGTGTCTCCCTCGCGCCGCCCCACCGCCACCGAGCTTCCGAAGAGGATTCCAACCTGATGCGCGGGCCGATGGGCGACTTCATGCGGCGGGCGCTCTCGTGGGGAATCGTCTCCTCGCTCCTGCTTCCGATCCTGGCGTTGGTGGTGATCGGGCTGGGGGCGTTGCTGGCCGCGCTCGGCGATAACGTCGGCGCCCGGTTCTGTGGGCGCGTCGCGCTGCTCTCGGCGGTGGTGTGGCTCCTTGCGGTCGTGGCGACGGCGGTTCTGGCCGGGATCGCCGGCTTGGCTGCCGAAGAGGAGCGTCGGTGTAGGGAGCCCCGCCGGCACCGTCCGGGCAAGGGGCCGCGCCGGCATGGTCGGCGACGGCTGCGCGGCCGCGCGGAGGGGGACTCCCGTCAGGCCGCATGGGGCGACGGAAACGGGGATGGCGTGCGTCCCTCTCGAAGCGATTCGGGATCGAGCTGATCCGTCGCCCTGTGGAGTGCGTGCGATGCCGATCAAAGTGCGCTGCACGGGATGCCGTTCGAAGCTCTACGTGCCGGCTCGTTGGCATGGGACGTCGGTCGTCTGTCCCCGCTGTGAGGCTCGGGTGATGGTCCCCGCCGAGGCTGCGGGGGGCGTTGTCACGTCCTTCGAGGGGGCCGCGATCGAAGCATCGCTTGAGGCTCTGGTCCCGACCGCGGACGAGCCCTTTGATGCCGCGCCGTTCACCGTCAAAGTCAGCGGCAAGAGCCGACGGAAAGGGAGACGCCCCGCCCGGCCGACGGCGGTGGTACGGCAGCGGACGGTGACCTTTCCGGCCTGGGCTCCGTATGCTTGGAGCGTGGGATCGCTGCTCCTCGCCGTGGGAGCGTTTTTTGCAGGGATCTGGTGGGCTTCGAGGGGGGGTGGATCATGATTGGCACAGGCGTGGTTTCAGCTGCCCATGGCACCAGCCGTCGATGGTTGGCCGTGGTGATCCTGGCAACGCTCGCGACGGCGCTTGTGATCGCCGTGCCCAAGAGCCGAGCGGATGACACTCTGCCGACGGCTGCCGTCGTGAAGTCGCTGCTCGATGGCGTGCGCGAGGACATCGATGCGGAACGCCCCGGGGCCGCCCGCGACCGCTTCGTGAAGGCGATCGACGCGCTCACGACGCTTGTCGGCGCGGAGCCGCCGCCGGCGGCAGCCCGCGGATTGCTCGACCGCGCTCGGACGCTGCGCGACGATCTCGAGCTTCAGGGAGTCGACGTCGATGCCATCGTGCTTCCCACGCTGCCGAGGGCGGCGGCCAAGCCGAAGGGGGAGTCCGCGGCGAAGCCGGGCAAGGGACCGGTCGGGACTGCGAGGAAGGTGGGCGGCGGCAAGCCAGCCGGCCCGGGGGGCAAGGGCCCGGCCTCGACCGGCGTGAGCTTCGTCGAGCAGGTCGCCCCGATCCTCGTGCGCCATTGCGGGGGATGTCATGTTGCCGGCAGGCGGGGAGATTTCCAGTTCACCTCCTACGACACCCTCATGAAGACCGGGATGGTGCAGAAGGGGGCCGGGGCGGACAGTCGCCTCGTCGAGGTGATCCGCACCGGCGACATGCCGCGCGGTGGCGGCAAGGTGTCGCCCGACGAGTGCTCCCTGCTGGTCACGTGGATCAACGAGGGAGCGTTGTTCGATGGTGCCGATCCGTTGGTGTCTTTGCAGAATCCGGGGGCCACGGCCGCGGCGTCTGCATCCCCAGCCGGGCCTGAGAAACTCGAGCCGGGGGACGTGTCGTTCGCCTTTGAGGTCGCCCCGGTGCTCGTCAAGCAGTGTGGCGGCTGCCACGACGCGATGCAGCCCGACGGCAATCTCTCCATGGTGTCGCTTGAGTCCCTGCTCCGTGGGGGCGCCAACGGGGCGCCGATCGTCGCCGGCGAAGGAGCCGCGAGCCTGCTGGTGAGAAAGCTCAAGGGGCGCGACATCGACGGGCAGCCAATGCCGCTCGGGAAGACGCCGCTCAGCGCGGAGGTGATCGCGACGATCGAGAAGTGGGTCGATCAGGGGGGGAAGCTCGATCTGCTCACGGCCCAGACGCCGCTTGCGACCGTGGCTGCCGCCGGCCGGGCCCGGAGCCTCTCCCATGCCGATCTCCTCGTGGCCCGCTTCGAGGCCACCGACGAGGTGTGGCGGCGGGCGATCGCCGACGAGGAACCGCTGGTCGTCACCCGTGGCGATCTCCGCCTCGTGGGCAACGTTCCCGAAGCGCGGCTCGAAAGCCTCGCTGACGTCGCTGAAAAGGCGATGGAGGAGGTTGCCGAGACCCTCGGCACGACCGGCGGCCCATTGGTCAAGGGAGGGATTGTCCTGATGGTCTTCGACAAGCCCTACGACTACTCAGACTTCTGGGTCAATGTTCTCGGCGACGAACGCCCCAAGGGGCTCACCGGGAAGGCGGGGGTGAACGGAGACGTGATCTACGGTGCTCTCGTCGCCCCGGCGGTCGATTCAGCAGCCGAGCGGGCCGATGCGATGGCGGCGATCGCCGAGGAACTCGCCGCGGCGGCATTTCTGGCCCGTGGCACGCCCGACTGGTTTGCGGCCGGCGCCGGCCGCGCGGTGGCCTTGAAGGTGGCGGCGAAGTCGACACTCGCCAAGGAGTGGCGCAGTCAGGCTGGCGAACGGCTCCATCGCATGCGGCGCCCCGCGGTGGTGGTCGAGGGGATGGGCGGGCCAGCGGATGATGCCACGGTGGGCGGGGCCTTCCTCGCAGCCGCTTCGGGGAGCGGAAGCCGCCTCAAGGCAGTCCTCAGCGAACTCGATGCCGAG
>CAJAYZ010000958.1 GCA_903949225.1 uncultured Planctomycetaceae bacterium | reverse complement strand
GGGCCACGCCCGCGTTGCAGACGGCGACGGGGTCGGCGCTACCGTCCGGCATGTCGGCCGGGGTGTGCACCGGGATGTCGAGCTGGCGACCGAGTACCGAAAGCTGCTCGATGGCCGCTGGTCGCTGGAGGTCGGCCGCGACGAGCATCACGCCGCTCCCCTGCTCCTTGATCCGCTTCGCGAGCTTAGCGCAGGAGGTCGTCTTGCCGGAGCCCTGCAGGCCGCAGAGCATGATCACCGTCGCCCGCCCCGATTGGAGGTGGAGCGAGTGATCGACCGGCCCCATGAGGTTGACCAGCTCCTGGTGGACAACGCCCACGAGTTGCTGGCCCGGGTCGAGGGTCTCGAGGACCTTCGCCCCAATCGCCCCCTCGACGACCTTGTCGAGGAAGGTGTCGACGACGTCATAGGCGACGTCGGCCTCGAGGAGGGCCGTGCGCACCGCGCCGAGCCCCTCGCGCATGTTCGACTCGGTCAGCTTGCCACGGCCCCGCAGGGAGGCAAGGGCACTGGTCAGCGAGGCCGAGAGCGATTCGAACATGACGGCTCCTGGGTGGGGTGGGAGCCGGGATTATAGGCCGGGACGAATCGGTTTCCCGTCCCCACCCCGAACACGGGCCGCCGCCGGCCCACAGGGCCCGAAAGCCGGGGCCCGCGGCAGGGATCAGTGGATCATGCCGCCGTCGTTGCAGCAGGGGGCCGCAGCCGCTCCGCCGCAGCTCTCGCAGCCATCGCCACAGGCCGGCGCCGAGCAGGGGGCGGCCATCGGGGCGGCGTAGACCGGGGCGGGAGCGGAAGAACCGCAGCCCCCCAGGCAACCGCCAAACTCCATGAACGAGGGACGCCGCGAGGAGGAGCAGCCGCTCCCTCCCATGCAGTTGCAGCCGGGAGCCGCCACGATCCCGGCAACGATGGCCAGCAGGCAAAACGCACGAGTCATCGGATGAGTCTCCACCACGGACGAAACGGTCCCACCCCGAAATCGCTCGGAGGGGAGCGGCGTCGGGGGACGCCGTCGGTGAAAACCTAGCTCACGGATCGGAGACGCGACCCAGCCGGTGCGGATTCCTGTCGGCTCAAACCCCGCGCCGGATTCATCCGCTGCCGGTCGTGCGGATCATGCCTTGTGCGCGGTCTGCGGGTGATGCCCCCTCACCTTCCGCGGCAGAGTGACGAAGAGAGGAAAGCTGCACAGCGAGGGTCGGGGTTTCGGAGGACGTCGGCGAGCGGGACTGGGGTCCGCCTGCCGTCCACCACCCCCCCGTGCACCCAGGGACATGCGCCTCAACATCCTCACCGCCATCCGGGCCGGCGCCACTCGCCGCCCGCCCGCCTCCGTGAAGCCCACCATCGCCGCCATCGCCTGGCTCATCGCCGTGGCGGCACTGCTGCTTCCGGCAGCGCGGGGCGACGACCTACCGTGGTGCCCGCCTCCGGCGCTCGAGGAACTCGCCTCCTGCGACGAGGCAACCGGGTCGTTCCCGGAGTCGGCCCCCTCCATGGCTCCCGCCGACGGCTGCGACGACACCTGCTCCCCTGCGGCACCAGGCCGGCAGCGGGATGTGTGGTCGGTGATCACCCGCGGGCTTCCCGACATCGGCCGAATGCCGACGCACGCCCATCCGGGGGTGGAACGACTCGATGCCCGCGGCTGCTGGCAGAAGACCGATCTCGGCGGGCTCCTCGAGAATCCGCGGCAGCCGCTCCTCGTCTTCATCCATGGCAATCGCTACGACCACGCCTCGGCGCGGGAGCAGGGCCTCCTCCTCGCCGCGCGGACAAGTGCCACCTGCGCTGACGCCGCCGACGTCCGGACCGTGATCTTCTCCTGGCCGAGCGACAAGCAGGGGATCCTCCTCCGAGATAGCCGGGCGAAGTACGAACGGGCCGTCACCGAAGGGCACTACCTCGCCTGGCTTCTTTCGCAGGTGGAGCCCGACCGACCAGTGGCGATCGTCGGTTACAGCTATGGATCGCTCGTTGCCCTCGAGGCCCTCGAGGACCTCGTCCACGCCGAGTGCGCCGGGCGGAGCGACGTCCAGACCTGGACCGACCGCACCGCACCGCTGCATGTCGTCCTGGTCGCGGGGGCGGTCCGTCAAGACGCCTTTGCCCCGCGCGGCCCCTACCGCGAAACGCTCCCTTGCATCGACCGCCTCACGGTCCTTTACAACTCCAGTGACATCGCCCTGCGGTTCTTCGAGTATGTCGACCGCTCCCTGCGGACCGAAGCCCTCGGCCACGTCGGCATGTCGGCGGCCTGGGTCCCCCGCGGCATCGGCTTCAGCCAGGTCGATTCCGCCGGGATCGTCGGCCCCAGCCACCGCTTCAAGAACTACCTCGCCTCGTCGGCGCTCATGCGGCGGATCTGCACCGGCGCCGGCCGCGGGCTCTGCTGTGGCCCCCACGCCGACGCGTGCCCAACGCCTGAGGAAGCGCCCGACGCCGAATCCGCGTCGGTTGACGGCGACGCCAGCGCCTGCCCGTGCGGCCGCTGAACCAGCCCGCCCCGGCGCGGGCGTCAGGCCGCCCGGCGAACGGCGGCCTGATCCCGGAACAGCCGGGCTTCAACCATCTTCCGGGCCACCTCGCCGATCGTCGTCTCGGCGCG
>CAJAYZ010000957.1 GCA_903949225.1 uncultured Planctomycetaceae bacterium | reverse complement strand
GAGACCCTCGAGCGGATCGTCCTCGAGCGCGAGATTGGCGTTCCCCCCGAAGTTCCCTGCGTCATCGATGCCCACGCCCTGACCGCGCTCCAAGACGCCGTCCGCCGCGTCTACATGCCGCCGCCGGTGGCCAACTTCATCGCCCGCCTCGTCGCCGCCACCGCTCCTACCAATCCGCTCGCGGCGGGGGTGAGATACGGGGCGAGCCCGCGGGCGGCGCTGGCGCTCTCGGCAGCGGCCCGGGCCCGCGGCCTCTGTCAGGGACGGATCAACGCCAGCTACGAGGATGTCCGCGACGTCGCCCTCCCCGTCCTGCGGCATCGTCTCGTCCTCGACTACGGCGCGCGGCTCGAAGGGCTGACCCCCGACGGAATCGTCGCCCGTCTCCTCGACGCCGTGCCGGCCCACGACAAGCCGCTGCCGACGAGCCTCAAAGCGGCGAAGGTTTGACGCGCCTATGATCTCGACTCAACGCTCACGCACCGCGATTCTCCCCGGACTCCGTCACCTGCCGCGGCTGGCCTTGGCCATCGTTGCGCTCCTGGCACTCGCCCCGGTCGCTCCGGCCGCTCCGGTGACCGAATCGCGCCAGCTGATCAGCGACAGCGATCAGAAGCTCACCGTCGAAGTGAAAAGCTGGCTCGGCCTGGGCAGGCTGTCGCCCGGGTGTTTCGAGGGCCTCGTGCCGCTCGAGTTCACGGTCATCAACGGCGGCGCGAGCGAGGCGGTGATCACGGTGCGGTGCGGCGCTGGCTACGGCACGCTCGTTACGGCTCCCCGAACACAGATCGTTGCTCCCCCCGGAAGCACCGTCCGCTCGACGGTGTATGTCGGCAAAGGGCCATTTGGCCAGGCTCCCAGCGCCGAGTACTACGCTGCGGGAATGCTCATGATCAATGCCTCCCCGGGGATCGGGCCGCGGCGCGAGATCGAGTGTCAGCTGCAGCAGACGTGGCAGTCGCTCGGGGCGGTGACGTCATCCACAGGCATCCCATCGACCGCAAGCACGGCGGATACCCATCGGCGCGTGCTCACCCCCGCTGCCGGCAAGCGTTTGCTCGAAGTTCGGCCTGGCTTCTCGAGCGACTTGACGCAATCGGAGGTCGACCCGGCAACGGCGCCTGAGGACTGGCGAGGGTGGTCGACGCTGCGAGAGTTTGTTCTCACGGACGACGATTGGACGGCGATGCCGGCCCCCTCGCGACGGGCGATGCTCGAGTGGATCGCGCTTGGCGGGCATACCATCCTCCTTACCGCCGACCCCGATGGGGAGAGGCTCGACCGGCTCGGCCTGCCGGCTCGCCAAGCCGATGGCCACCGGCGCGTCGGGGCCGGTGAGATCATTCCGCTGGCCGACGGCGCTCTTCGCCCCCCATCCCCTGATGATCCGCAGGCTGACGAGTTCGCCGGGGTCGTCGAGCGCCCCGCGGGCTGGCTCGATTTCCCCTGGTCGGGTGCCGGCCTGAGCCGCAGCGGGGGATTTGGTGAACGCGACTTGCCAGTGGCAGCGATTCTCGTTTTCCTCGCCCTTCTGGCGACGATCGCCGGCCCGGTCAACATCATGCTTTTTGCGGGGCGCGGTCGGCCGTCGCGGATCTTCTGGACCACGCCGGTGATCTCGCTAGTTGCCACCGCGTTCCTGCTCGGGCTGATGTTCTTCCGCGATGGCGTCGGCGGCGCGGGAGCGCGGCGGACGCTCGTCCTCCTCGATCCCGATCGCAACACGATGGCCGTCCTCCAGGAGCAGTTCAGCCGGACGGGGATTCTTCTCGGCCGCTCCTTCCCGATTCGCGAGCCCTCCTGGATGCTTCCCCAGCTGACCGATTCGTTCGCCATGTCGACCATTGGCATGTCGCGCTCGGCGGGGTCGTTTATCGAGGTCAACGACGAGCGTCGGACGGGAGACTGGTTTTCGAGCCGCTCCGATCAGGCGTTCACGCTTCAGGCGATGCGACCAGGGCGGGGACGGATCGAATTGCTCGGGCCCCCCGACGCCCCGGAAGTGCTCTCGAGCCTCGATGTTCCGCTCGCACGGCTGTTTTTCCTCGACGACGACGGGAAGTGGTGGAAGACCGGGCCCCTCGACGCCGGTGAGCGGCGCCGCCTCGAGCCGGCCGGCGACGGGGAGTTTGGCCCGGTGCGGAGCGAGTTTCTCAGCAACGGCTCCCCACCGTTTACCCGGGCCTTTCTTCGCCTTGCAAACGCCCGAGGCTATGCCTGGGCCGAGGCCGCCGCACCACGGAAAGTGGCCATTGCCACGCTCGACGCGATCCGGTGGACCAAAGACGACGCCTGGTTCGTCGGGCCGGTCGTTCGCACGGAGGGCCGCTGACCATGTCCCTCCCCGAGGCCTCCACTCCGCCGCCGCTCCCCCCCGCCCCGCTTGTCAGGGTCGAGGCGCTCAATCGGCTGTTCGGCTCGGTCCACGCCGTCCGCGATCTCTCGTTCACGATCCCGCGCGGCGGGGCGGTCGGCTTCATTGGCGCCAACGGCGCTGGCAAGACGACGACGATGCGGATCATGGCCACGCTCGACGATCCGACGTCGGGGCGCGTCGTCGTCGACGGCCTCGATGTCGTCGAGCACCCCCGCGAGATCCGCCGCCTCGTCGGCTGGATGCCCGATGCGCTCGGCACCTACCAGACGATGACGGTGTTTGAGTATCTCGACTTCTTCTCCCGGTCGTACGGCTTCTCCGCTCAGCAGCGGCGGGCGCGGATCGAAGAGGTGATGGAGTTTGCCGATCTCGGGCCCCTCGCCCACCGGCAGATGGCGAAGCTCTCCAAGGGGATGTCGCAGCGGCTCTGCTTCGGGCGGATGCTCCTCCCCGACCCAGAGTTCATGATCCTCGACGAGCCCGCTGCCGGCCTCGACCCGAAGGCGCGGCTCGAGTTCAAGAACCTCGTCCGCCTTCTCACGGCCCGCGGCAAGACGCTCTTCATCTCGAGCCACATTCTTAGCGAGCTGGCCGAGATGTGCGATGCGATGGTGTTTATCGATTCCGGCGCGCTTGTCTTCCAGGGGCATGCCGACGATCTCAAACATGCCCCGGATGTCGGCGGCGGAGCAGGCTTCATCGTGCAGGTGGGGGTCGCCGGTGACACGGCCGCCTTTCAGGAGTGGGTCGAGAGCCGGCCGGGGTGGCGGCTCG
>CAJAYZ010000956.1 GCA_903949225.1 uncultured Planctomycetaceae bacterium | reverse complement strand
GCCAGCGGCCGGGGCCGTGTCGCCTGCGGCGACCGGCAAATGGTGGCTGGCACCTTTTTCCCCACCTCTGGATCGTTTGAGGAGCTTGCTGATGATCCGTCCTCCATTCCTCCTCGTCGCGTGTGTCGCGCTTCTCGCCGCTCGAGCCACGGCCGCCCCACGCTCCGCCACGCCCCCGACGTCGATCACCGTTCCGGCCGGTTTCAAAGTCGAGCTCGTCCGCTCGGCCCAGGAGTCTGAAAGTTCCTGGATCTCGATGGCTTTTGATGAAGCGGGGCGGATCATCGTCGGCCTCGACGAAGTCGGCGTCGCCCGGCTCGCGCCACCGGAGGTCCCCGGAGGGGAGTGGTCGTTTACGCGCCTTGACGACTCGCTCCGCCACTGCCGCGGCGTCCTCGTCCATGAAGGCTCGCTGTACGTCAACGCCTGCGACACCAAGGAGCTGTGGCGGTTTCGCGACGCCGACGGCGACGGCACCTACCGCGACCGCACGAAACTCAAATCGTTCGATTACCGCAGCCGCTATGGGCATGGCCAAAACCAGCTCACCGTCGGCCCCGACGGCGCCCTCTGGTCGATCGTCGGCAACGACGTCACCTTCCCCGAAGGGACATCGCCCAATTCCCCCTACCGCGACCCGTACACCGATCGGCTCCTCCCCGATCCGGCCGACGGCGGCCAGGACGGCCGGGTCGGCTACCTCCTCCGCTTCGACCCGAAGGGGGAGGAATGGACGGTGTTCGCCGGTGGCTTCCGCAATCAGGTCGACGCCGACTGGAGCGCCGACGGCGAGTGGTTCACCTGGGACAGCGACATGGAGTGGGACGTCGGCCAGCCGTGGTACCGGCCGACGCGCGTCAGCCATGTCGTCTCGGGGGCCGAATATGGCTGGCGGTGGAGCACGCTCAACTGGCCCCCCTCCTATCCCGACAGCCTCCCGGCAACACTCGAAACCGGCCTCGGCTCGCCGACCGGTGTCGTCTTCGGCCGCCGTGGCACGTTCCCCGGGAAGTGGCGCGATGCCCTCTACATGGCCGACTGGCAGCATGGCCGGATCCTTGCCGCCTGGTTCACTCCCGACGGTGCGACCTACACCGGCACCGACGAGTTGTTTGCCGAAGGGAGCCCGATGAACGTCTGCGACATGCAATTCGGCCCGGACGGCGCGTTGTGGTTCATCACCGGTGGCCGCGGCTCGCAGTCGGGGCTGTATCGAGTGTCGTTTACGGGGGACGAGGCCGCCGTGCCCCCCTCTCCTTCCCTCGATCCCGCCGTCGCCGCCGCGGCGAAGGCTGCCCGGGCCCGCCGCCGCGAGCTCGAGGCCTTTCACGGCGGGCCGCTCACGACGGCCGATCAGGCCACGATCGAAAACCTCTGGCCGGAGCTCGGCTCCTCCGATCGCTGGCTGCGGACGGCAGCGCGGATCGCGCTCGAGCGGCAGCCGGTGGCGGCGTGGCGGGAGAAGGTCCAAGCCGAACAGCGGCCGCTCGCTCGTGGTGAAGGGTTGCTCGCTTGGGTGCGTATGGCGCCGCCAGCGGAGCGTTTGGAGGTCGTCCGGGCGACGCTTGCCGGGCCAGTCGGCGCCGATGAGCCGGAAGTCCTCCTCGCGCTGCGTGTCCTGTCGATCGCTCTGGCCCGCGGTGTCGAGCTGCCGGAGGCCGATCTCACAAAGCTCCACAAGCTCCTGGCGATGCTCGATCGCCATCCGTCAACGCTTGTCCAGCGGGAGCTTATCGAGCTGCTGGTCGCCACCGAGGCGCCGGGAGCGACGCAACGGGTGATCGACCGCCTCGACCGGGCGGCGAGCCAGGAGGATCAGATCCACTGCGTCCACGCCCTCGTCCGCTCGACGGGCCCGTGGACGCTCGAGCACCATCGCCGGCTCCTCGAATGGTTCGCCGGGGCGCGGCAGTTTCGCGGCGGGCATCTCATCGGCCAGATTGTCAGCCGAATGCAGGCCGATCTCGTCGCCACGATCCGCGACGACGAGAAGCCGATGCTCGCCGAGCCACTCGCGCTTCTGGACAAGCCGGTTGCGGAAGGAGAAGCGATCGCTGCCGCCACCCCGCGGCCTGTCGTCAAGCAGTGGACGCAGGTCGATCTCGCCCCCCATCTCGACAAAGCCCTGGCCCCGCGCGATGCCGACGCCGGAAGGCGGGCCCTCGCCGCGGCGCAGTGCCTCAAGTGCCATCGCCTCGGTTCATCAGGGGCGGCAATCGGGCCAGACCTGTCGGCGATCGGGAAGCGGTTCGACGCCCGGGGAATCGTTGAGTCGATCCTTGAGCCGTCGAAGGTTGTCGATCCGAAGTATCACGCCACGACCTGGGTGCTCGCCGACGGCCGCGTCGTGACCGGCCGGGCGAACATGGTCAACGACCGGGAGATCGGCGTCGAGGTGAACTCGCTGACCGGGGAATCGATGAAACTCCTCCGCAGCGAGATCGAAAGCTCCCATCCGGCGACCGTGTCCCCGATGCCGCAGGGGCTCCTCGACACCCTCTCGCTCGACGAGATCCTCGATCTCGTGGCACTGCTCCGCGCCGGGGGATGACCCGGAGCCATCGATCCCGCCACTGCAACGAAATCGCCTCGCTGCCACCAACGCCTTGGAAGGATTCCGCCGATGATCGCTGTCGCCCCGTCTCATCGTGCCGGCCTGCTCGGCCCCATCGCCCGGCTGCTGATCCTCTCCGCGAGCGCAGCCGTGCCGACGCCCCTCTCTGCCGCCGAGCCGCATCAGTATTCCTTCGAGTCGATCGCCGTGCCGGCGGCGACGGCCGACGAGCCACGGCGGAACAGTGTCTCAACGACGCTGGCAATCGACCACCTCGAGCAGGGATCCGTCGCCTGGAGCGGACAGCGCCGCTGCATCAGCTGCCACACCAACGGCAGCTACATGCTCGCCCGGCCGGCCCTCACTGCCGCACTCGGGACGCCTCCGGCATCGACGCTCGATTTCTTCCGCGAGCAACTGCAGAGCCTCACGGCCGAGGCCCATGAGTCCTTGCGCACATCGACGAAGCCGGCGCAGGTTATCTACCTCGCCGCGGGGCTGGCCGAATGGGACCGCCATGTCACCGGCACGCTCTCGCCTGACACCGACAAGGCCCTCCGCCTCATGTTCGCGATCCAGGAAGACTCCGGCAGCTGGGGAACGCTTGACTGCTGGCCGCCCTATGAATCAGACGCCTACCACGAGGCGACCGTAGCGGCACTCGCGGCCGCGACGGCCCCGGGCTGGCTTTCAGACGTCGAGGCCGGCAGCGACGACGATCTCAAGGCGCGGATCGCCCAACTGCGGACCTACCTCCACGAGACCCCGCCCCCGCACGACTACGGCCGGGTGCTCCTCCTCCAGGCGTCGACCCGCTTTCCTGGCCTCGTCGACGCGGCCGGCACCACCGAGATCGCGGCGATGATCGAGCGCCATCAGCGCGACGACGGCGGCTGGTCGATCCGCACCTTTGCAGCGCCGGAATCGTGGGGCCGCGGAAACCGGGCCGACAAGCTCCGTGCCGAGCCCGACTTCGAGACGCCTGCCAGCGACGGCCACATGACGGGGCTGGCGATTCTCGCGTTGCGGGAGGCGGGCGTTCCAGCCGACAACGAGGGAATCAAACGTGGCATCGCTTGGCTCCAGGCAAACCAGCGAGCCAGCGGCCGGTGGTGGACCCGAAGCCTCAACACCGATACGTGGCACTTCATCACCTACAGTGGCACGACGCTGCCGCTGCTGGCACTTCAATCATGCGGAGCCCTGCCGGCGATGGAGTGAGACGACGGGGGCCGCGATTGACTCCCGCAGGTCGTCGCAGCACAATGAACACCCGTTCACAAAGGAGCCATCATCCAATGTCTATGGAAAGCATTCGCAACCTCCTTCGTCAGGAGCCGTTTCAGCCGTTCATGATCCGGCTCTCGAATGGTGAGTCGTATGAGATCCGTCATCCGGAGTACGCTGCCCTCTCGAAGACGAAGGTGATCGTCACCTTCCCGGAGGAGGATCGGGAAGTGTTCTGCTCACTGACTCACATCAATTCCGTCGAGATGCTCCAGCGGGCGTGACGACGGCATGAATTGATGCGTTTGCTGATCGCTGCCTCGCAAGTGCGGTGCACAAAAGCACCATGTAAAACGCTTAACGCTGCCAGCGAGGGGTCGGCCGTGCTCCGAGAGCCGGCGTAGCCGACAAGCGCAGCCCCGGAGGGCGAAGCGCAGGCGGGTCCGAGCGAGTGGAGGCCATGGATGGCCGGAACGAGCGTCCGGCGACGGGGCACGGGCGACCCCGAAGCGACG
>CAJAYZ010000955.1 GCA_903949225.1 uncultured Planctomycetaceae bacterium | reverse complement strand
TGCTCACATTTTCAGACACCACCGCGCCTGCCCCGTCGGGGGCGCCATCCACGCCCATCTCGATTGCCGTCGTGCCATCTTTCTTGAGGAACGCAAAACCGTCCTTGGGCTTGGCGGCGACCGCCGTCGCGGGCGCCGCATGTTTGGGACGCCTGATCGCCGACTGGCGCGCGCGACCGATCAATTGGGAGACCTGCTCTCGGATGCTGAGCTTGGCCGCAGGCTGGGCGCCGCCGCCGCGTTGCAGGGCCGCGAGCATGTCGCCGAAGATGTTCCGCAGGCCCCTTCGAGACAGGTAGCGTTGGGACTTTGGGAAGTGCGCATCCCGCCGCAAGGTGAAGGCGATCAGCGCGATCGGCACGATGACCCACGCCGCCACCAGTGCCGGCCAGCCGACGGTAACGGCTCCGATGAGAAAAGCGAGACACATGCCCCGAAACAGCAGGTTCCACCGGCCTGCTCCCTTGAGCTTCAGGGCGTTCGCCGAGCGGCGCACCCACGTGGTCGCTCCGGCGAGGATGGCGACCATGAGGCACAACAGGCTGCACAAGCCGAGGCCGAGCCAGGGAAACGTAGTGAAGGAAGGGGCATCCACGGTTGCGTTCAGACACCCAGAGGGAAGCGCTGCCGAGACGAGCTCGGAGATTCATGACTGCTTGGTCAAGAATAGCCGTGCTCCGGAAGTCTTTGCAAACGATGCAGGCTCGGAACAAACCCACGTTCCCACATGGATCATGACGCCCGCGAGCGGCAGCGGAGCGAGAACATTGCCCGTGCGAGTTGCCCAAAAGGCGCGCTCGCCACGAATCGGACAAGCACCTTTAACTTAAGATATAGGTCAGCCAAGGGACCTTCGGCAAGCGTCGGCCGAGCGGAACAGATCACGAGGAGCAACTGCTGGGACTACCGGGCTGGGTGCGACCCTCACTGGGAGGAACCGCCGCCGTGAACACATTCTTCCCGTCTGCCCACGCCTGAGGATGTTCCGCCGGGGCCGATCGACGAGGAGATCGACGGCATGCTCGATCTCCTCCTCGAGGATGCGAACAAGAGGTGGATCAAGATGCCAAAGGGACGGGAAAGCGGAATGCCAGAGGTCGAGTTTTGGCGGGGGTTCTTTGACCCTCCGCAGATCCTCGACCGGCTTGACTGCGACTGGCCGGGCAACGTGGTCGAGTTCGGCTGCGGCTACGGGCTGTTCACCGTCGAGGTCGCCAAGCGATCCAGCGGCACCGTGTACGCGATGGATATCGAGCCGGAGATGCTCGCGGCGACGACCGAGGCGGCTCGAGAAGCAGGCTTGGCGAACGTGCAGACGATGGAACGAGACTTCGTGACCGCTGGGACCGGCCTACCGAGCAAGTCCTGCGATTACGCGATGGTCTTCAACCTTCTCCACATCGAGAATCCGGTCGTGGTGCTCCGTGAAGCTTTCCGCGTCCTCGTGCTCGGAGGCAAGCTTGGAATCATTCACTGGAACATCGATCCCGCCACGCCAAGAGGCCCGTCGATGGCCATACGGCCGTCGCCAGAACACTGTCGCCGATGGGCCGAGGAAGCCGGGTTCCGCTTCATGCACGAGGAGCCGGGGATCGCGAAGTGGCACTGGGGGCTCTTGATGCAGCGGCCGTAGTGGGGGGCATGTTCTCCGTGGCCGGCTCGATCTTGCTTCGTCGCGCGCCGCCGCGAACGAGTGTCTGCGAGGGGAGGTCGCCGAAGCGGCGGCGATATTCCGCGGCGAAGCGGCCCAGGTGCGAGAACCCCGCCGCCATCGCCGCGCCTGACGTCGCCCCGTGGAAGGTGGTCGTTGTTCATCCTCCATGCGGAGCGCGATCGCGGCAGCGGGAGCCGACCGATCCATCTCTTGCCCGTGAGCCCATTCGGCGGTAGGTTGACATTGTGAGCTTCATGAACGTCTTTTCTTTCACCGCCGGAATCACGCTGCCCGCGGACGTTTTCGTCCTGCGTAGGCGACGTCATCTTTCGTCCGGCCGGGCCTTCGCGGGCATCTCTCGGGAATAGGATTCCCGCAGCCACCGCTCAACGAGGCCCCGTCGGACCTGTTCCGGCGGGGCCTTTCGCGTTTCCGGGGCTCCGTGCGGTTTTCCGCGGAAGCGCCCGGCTCCTGAGGGCTTTCCCCCGGCGTTCACTGGGGAGTAGTGCAACCTGCAGCACGCTCGAGTCTGAATCACGGTGTTCCAGGTTCGACTCCGAAGCTCCCCAGTCTGATCGCTGCATGCACCCGCCGGATCGCCGGGCGATCACGGGCATTCGTAGCTCAGCGGATAGAGCACCGGCATTCCTGGCCGGAGGCCGCAGGTTCGATCCCTGCCGGATGCACTGCGCAGAAGACTGGTCCGCGTAGCTCAATTGGACAGAGCGGCTCCCTCCTAAGGAGCAGGTTGCAGGTTCGAATCCTGCCGCGGACACTGACCGGCCATGGGAACACACCGCACCCGTGGCTCAGCGGAGAAATCACCGGCATTCGAAGCGGGAGCAGGGGTTTCTAATCCCTCCGGGTGCGCCTTGGATCGTGTCGGCGGCCGCTCGAAGGCGGGCTGCCCCCCGTTTGCGGCATGCGCGGCAAGGGTGGATATACTGCACGGCGTGGCTGTTAACACACCGGCGACTGGGGTGCCAAATCGCCGTAACCCATTGTCTAAAAAGCGTTTGAGGCCTGGTTCCGCCGGCGGCCGGTGGTGCGTTAACACGTAGGCGTGGGTGGTTATACAGACCGTATAAATACAAGTTCGATGGGGTACCTGCGGAATGAATCAACGCGATCTGAACGACGCTGAGTGGTCGAACCCCAGCAATTGGTCTGCGGGGCTGTACTTCAGCAAAAAAGACACCCGCGTATGGGTCCCGAAGTCGATTCCTTGGATGGGCTGGACGCTTAACCTTGGGACGCGAGCAGGCGCGCGTTGGATGATCGGTTTGCTCATCGTCCTTCCGCTGTTGATGATCTTACTGATGAGTGTGGTTGTCCGCAGGTAGTGTGGTGGTTCGGCCTTTCAAGCTGGACGCGTTACGTAATGCGCATCGAACCACACGCTGGATCAGACGGCGGATAGAATCCAGCGGTGACGCAGAGTCCGTAGTCCGCCGCTGATCAGCTTTGCCGTTCCACCGCTCCTGTTGCGTGAAGCGGGAGTCATCGCGCCG
>CAJAYZ010000954.1 GCA_903949225.1 uncultured Planctomycetaceae bacterium | reverse complement strand
CGGTCGCCGGGGACGGGCATCCGCTCGTTGCGGAGGCGGCTCGAGCTGCTCATCGATGAGAAAGCCACGGTTGATGTTCAACTCGATCCCGACCTCGACGACGGCTGGGTGCGGATCGTCATCCGCATGCCCGCGAACGTGAGGGCCGCCGCGGCGGACCGGGCCGGTGAGCCGGCGTGACGGTCGATCTAGCTCCCACTCAAACAAGCTCCCACACAGACAAGCCCCCACTCAGACAAGCCCCCACTCAGACAAGCCCCCACTCAGACAAGCCCCCACTCAGACAAGCCCCCACTCAAACAAGCCCCCACTCAAACAAGCCTCCGCAAAGACACAACAAGACACACAACGCTGGACCCTCACCAATGCTCACCGCCCTGCTTGTCGACGACGAACCGCTCGCGAACGAACGGATGCGGGGCCTGCTTGCCGACTGCGGCGGGGTGAACTGCATCGGCACCGCCGGCAGCGTGGCGGCGGCGCGAAAAGCCCTGGAGATGCTCGCTCCGGATGTGATCTTTCTCGACATGGAGATGCCCGGGGGCACGGGGCTCGACTTGCTGCCGAGCGTGCCTGAGGGGACGCAGGTGGTGTTTGTCACGGCCTATGAGAAGTACGCGCTCGAGGCCTTCGCGGCCGCGGCGCTTGACTATCTCGTCAAGCCGGTCAACCCGGAGCGGCTCACCGAGACACTGCGGCGGGTGAAGAGGTTTGCCGACCTGCAGCGGCTCCAGCCAACGGCAGCGAACGAGCCAAGCGAGCCAAGCCCCGGGGAAGACGACGATGATGAAACCCCGGTCGCTAGCCCTGGGGGGCCTGGCGGGCCTGGAGAAATCGGGCCCGGCGACACGATCCACGTGCGGCTGCGCCACTCACGGCTGTTGGCGGCTGTGACCATCGACGACATCTGCTGGATCGAGTCGCTGCAAAACTACACGCGCGTCTGCCTGCGGAACCCGGGCCGCGTCCTCATCTTCAGGCGACGGCTGGGGGAGTGGGAGGGGGACCTCCCTGCCGGCGTGTTTGCCCGGCTGGGGAGGTCGCTGCTTGTCCGCACCGACGCGATCGAGGAAACCGAGTGGAAGTCGCGCAACGACAAAGTCTTGAAGTTTGGGGCCGGCATCGAGCCGCTCGTCATCGGCCGGCTCGCCGCGATGCGGCTGCGCGACATCTTCGACGGCGAGGGGGAAGAAACGCCGTGAGCTGAGAAGGGAGGCCTGTGCCACGCGGCTTGCCATCGGCCGCGGCGACGCGTCCAGCCAGTTTGGACAGGGCTTGCGTCGCTTCCCTCCCCTTGCCTCCCGGTATTCATGCCCTCTCCGCCGCAGCTTGACAGCCGGCTGCACGGCCGCGACCATGATACGTGAACATCCGTATCTTTCAGGGGAGCTTTCCGATGACCGCCGAGGCCCTTCGCGATTGGATGCAGCGCCGTCCCTTTCAGCCGTTTCGCATCACGATGTCGAGCGGCGACGCCTACGACATCAGGCATCCCGAGATGGCCTTCCTCACCCGGGCTGAAATCATCATCGGCCTGGGGGAACGGGGCGGAATCCCCTCCCGCCACAGCACGGTATCGCTCCTCCACGTGACGGCCGCCGAGCCGATCGACTCATCCGCGGCAGCCTGATCCGTCTTGCTCGCCGTGGCAGCCTTGCCCCAAACTTGGCCGTGTAATACACTGTAATACATGGAAACAACACTCAACGTCCGGCTTCCGTCGGATCTGAAACACCAACTCGACGCCCTGAGTCGACGGACGCACCGTTCCGCGAGCGAACTGGTGCGAGAGTCGCTGCGGCGCTACATCGCCAGTGAGCAGATCGCCGCGGTCCGGAAGATGACGATGCCACTCGCCGAGGCTCAGGGATTTGTCACCGACGAAGACATCTTCAGGGCCGTCTCGTGAGGGTGGTCCTCGACACGAACGTGCTGCTGGCGGGTTTCGCCACGCACGGGCTCTGCGAGGCGTTGCTAAAGATCGTCTATCGAGACCACACCGTGATCCTGTCGGAGCACATCCTCGACGAGGTGTCGCGGCACTTTTCCGGGAAGTTCAAGGCAACGAAGGCTCAGACCGAGTCGGTGGTCGCATTTCTGAGGTCGAGCAGCGAGATCGTGGAGCCGGGAGCGGTGCCGCGCGGCATGCTCCGCGACAAGGACGACTTGCCGGTTCTGGGTACGGCGGTCGCCGGCGGCGCTTCGTGCCTCGTGACCGGAGACCAGGAGCTTCTCGCCCTCGGCAGATTTCAGGCGGTCGACATCCTCTCGCCCCGTGCCTTTTATGACCGGCTCCGGGGGTGAGAAATCTGGAGAAATCCGGGTCGAACCGCTGGTCATCGGCAGGTTCGCCGCGATGCGGCTGCGGGACATCCTCGACGGCGATGGGAAAGAGGCACCGTGACGTGACGGGCGAACGCGTCGCGGATCTCGGCCGCCTGGCGATACTCAAACCGTCCCATAGCCCAGCCAGTCGGGGAGATGTGCCTGACACCACTCCCGGTAGTCGCGCATGGTCGCGAAGGACCGAAATGGAGCGTCGTCGAGCACAGGTTTGTAGGTGTGGATGAATGCGTATTTCATCCTCTGTTCAAGCGGTCGCCTCGCCGCTGCGGCAAACTCAATTTCCCACGCCCGGACGTCTAGGGCAGACGGCCGCGAAATCGCGTCGGGATTCGCAAACGAATCGATGCTCATCGAGTGAGTTTTAACCCATGGGGATCGGGACTTTCCAGAGCTGGACGCCGGCCAGAGCCAGGAGGCCGGATACGGACGTGTTCGTATCAAGCACCAGCCGCACGTCGCCGCTGGTGAACGCCCCCATCAGCCCAGCGGCCGCGGCGGCTCATGGGGTGGGCAGCGGGGCAGCGGGTCGCTGGTCCGCGGGCCAAAAGGCCATTTCCGATGGCCCGAAGGCGAGCCTCGGCCCCGGAAGCCGGGGGGGCTCTCCCGGCCGGCACCTTGTCGGCCGGGGTTTTCTTGGTTCAATTGGGTGCTTTGAGCATCGCGTGAGTTTCCTCCGGCGGCAGCGTGCGACGCTTCGCGGTGGAGATTCACCGGGGGGAAAGTCGCTGGAGCGGCCCCGCTTCCGGTCGAAGAGTCGATCGGGTGGGGCTCGGTCGGAATTGGCTTTTCCGAAAGCGTGAACAAAGGGCTCGCAATGCGTTCGACCGTCCTCGCCGTGGCAGCGCTTGCGTTCCTGCGGATCGTCATCGGCATGCACTTCTTCCTCGAGGGGATGAGCCACCTCCGCGATCCGTCGTGGTCGAGCGCCGGCTTCCGCCGCGCCGCCGTCGGGCCACTGGCAGAGAAATACCGGGCTGACCTGCCGCAGACCGGCAACTGGACCGGCACCCTCCGGGCCGTCGACGGCCGCGATACCGCCGAAGCCGTCGCCGACTGGAAGCAGAGCGTCGTCGACGGATGGCAGGGCTTGCTCGCCCGCCGGGAAAAGCTCGTCCCCCTTGCCGCCGATCAAAAGGGCGCCACGAAGGCCGCCCTCGACGCCGCCGCGGCGGCCCTCGACGACGCGATCGCCTCCTGGGGAGAGGATCTCGTCGATTACCGGCTCCAGGTGGCACGCTTGGCCACCACCGAAAACGCCCCCGCCAGCAAGGCAATTCCCTACGCCCGCGATCGGGTGGCGAAGAAGCGGAAGGAGCTGCTTTCCAAGGAAGCCGGCTGGATGCAGCAGGCAAGCGCCATTGGCGACAAGCTCGAAGGAATCTGGAACGGCCTGCTCTCGGCCGAGCAACTTGCCAAGGTGTCTGCGGCCGACGAGCCGAGCCCGCTATGGAAAGCCGATCGCTTCGTGAGCTGGTCGCTGGTCACCATCGGGGCCTGCCTTGTCGTTGGATTCCTCGTGAAGGTCAACGCCATGGGGGCCGTCTTCTTCCTCGCCAGCGTCGTCGCCTCCCAGCCTTTCTGGGTGGCCGGAGCCCAGTCGACCTACGATCAGTGGGTCGAAATCGCGGCCCTTCTCGTCCTTGCCTGCCTGCCGATCGGTGGCTGGAGCGGGCTCGATTACTTCCTCAAATCGTGCTGCGCCTCGTGGTGCGGCCAGAAACCACTCAAGGTGCGCGGATGAACCTGACGGAAGGCCAGAAGCAGATCGGCAAAGAGAACTTCAGCGACGTCGTCGAGATGACGCGCCGCGACTTCCTCGGCGGCACCGTCGCCGCGGGGCTCGCGTCGGGGGCCGGCCTCGGCTCGCTCTACTTCGGCTACGGCCGCAGCGTCGGTAACCCGCTGCGGGTTGGAGTCCTCGGCACCGGCGACGAGGGGAGCGTGCTGCTGGGCGCCCACACCCCCGACTACCTCCAGGTGGTCGCGATCGCCGACATCCGCCCCTACAACGTCTTCCGCGCTTTCCACGGCGACGTCTCGAGCCCCAGCGCCAACACTGCCCGGCCGGGGCTGATGGCGAAATACAAGTGGAAGACCGAGGACGAGGCGAAGAAGAACGTCAAGGTTTACGGGGCCTATCAGGATCTCCTTGCCGATCCCGACATCGAAGCGGTCGTGATCGCGCTGCCCCTCCACCTCCACTCCGTCGCCGCCATCCAGGCGATGCGGGCGGGAAAGCACGTCCTCACCGAGAAGCTGATGGGGCACTCGATCCACGAGTGCAAGGAGATGGGGCGCGTGTCTCGCGACACCGGCAAGATCCTCGCCACCGGCCATCAGCGCCACTACAGCATCCTCTACGACAACGCCGTCCACACGATCGGCAAGGCGAAGCTCCTCGGCGATCTCCACTCGATCCGGGCCCAGTGGCACCGGGGCAATCTCCCCGGCAAGGATTCCTGGAAGCCGCCGATGCCGGGCGACGATGGGTCGCTGAAAAAGCTCGCCGGCTGGAAGAAGGATCTCGACAACGCCAAGCCGGCCGACATCGATTCGCTCCAGAAGCGGATCGCCCAGATGGAAGCCCAGATCCTCGACAAGGATGTCGATGCGGAGAGGTTTGGCTACACGCCGATGACCCTCGGCGACGGCTCGACGCGGACGCCGCTCGAGGAATTGATCCGCTGGCGGCTCTGGAACCGCACCGGCGGCGGCCTGATGGCCGAACTCGGCAGCCATCAGCTCGACGCGGCGGGGATCTTTGTCTCGGCGATGCGCGGCGACGGGCAGAAGGTGAAGCCGCTGACCGTCACGGCCGTCGGCAACCGAAGCATCTTCCCGGCCGACCGTGAAATCGACGACCACGTCTACTGCATGTACGAGTATCCGGCTCCGGGCTACGAGGAGGACAAGAACAAGAAGGTGGTCGTCACCTACTCCTCGATCAACGGCAACGGCTTCGGCGACTACGGCGAAGTGGTGATGGGGACGAAGGGGACCCTCGTGCTCGAACGCGAGCAGGAGGTGATGCTCTACAAGGACAGCGCCAAGGACACCCGCGTCACCGTCGCCAAGGCGAAGGACGGGGCCCCGACGCTCGACACCACCGAGAGCGGTGGCGGCGGCGGCAAGGCGGCCGCCGCTGGCCCCGGCGGCGATGGGGCTCCCCCGTCGCGGGGATACACCGAAGAGCTCGAGCACTGGGCCTGGTGCATCCGCAATCCGGCTCCGGAAAACCAGCCCCGCTGCAAGCCGGAGGTGGCGATCGCCGATGCGGTCATCGCCCTGGTGAGCAACATCGCCTTGGGCGATCCCGCCAAGGCGCGGATCGATTTCAAGCCGGAGTGGTTTGACATCGGCAGCGACGAGACCCCAGAGGGGGTGGTGCCGGACGTCAACCGGGAAAAATACAAGGCTTAACCAAGAAAACACCACCCGGCACCGACTGGACAGGTCGGAGCCGGGTGGGATAATGGGAGCCGAACGTTCCACAAAGGGCGTTCAATCATTTTTGTGTCGCCGATTCTGGACGGCGGCACTTCCCTGGCGCGCGGGTGCTTCTGGCGGAGCAGCCCCGCGGAGGAGAGCTCTCATGCAGCTACGGACGAAGTCCAGAAGGTCCCCTCGTTTCTCGATGGCGGCCATTGTTTCCCTGATCGCGTCGTGGAGCTTGTCGCTCGTGACGACTGCGTCACTTGTGGCCGTGGGGTGGCTCGGCCATTCCACCCACTGGACCTTTGGCCTGGCCGGCCATGCCGAGCCACATGGCGCGGCTGGCGAACACGCCGGCGATGCCGAGCACGCCGGCAGCGGGGCTGAGGGGGCGTCGGTCGACGGGCCCGAGGATGCCGCCCCGGGGACGGTCCGGTTTTCCTCGCGCGAAGCGCTCGAGCGGACTGGGATCGAGGTCGTGCCGGTGGAGCGGCGGCCGATGGTGAGCGAGCTCAAGGTGGCCGGGGTCGTCGACTACGACGAACGCCGCACCGCCCAGCTCTCCTCCCGCGTCGGCGGGAGCATCTGGCGCGTCGAGAAGCACCTCGGCGACGTCGTCCGCAAGGGGGAGGTGCTCCTTGTCATCGACAGCCAGGAGGTAGGGCGGCTCAAGGCCGCGTTTCTCAATGCCCTAGTGACGTTCGAGTCGCGGCGCGAGCAGATGGCGATCCTCGAGGAGGTGCAGGGAGCCGTGATGGGGCGGCAGCTCCGCGAGGCCCGCGCCGCCCTCCGCGAAGCCCGGATTCATCTCGTCAACGACGAACAGGCGCTGGTGAACCTCGGCCTCCCCGTGGCGATCGCCGATTACGAGGCGCTCGTTGACGAGGCCCGGGCCGAGCGGATCCGCACCGTCGGCCTCCCGGAGCAGATCATCGCCGGCCTCACCGACGACGTCGTGACGTCGAATCTCCTCCCCCTCGGCGCCCCGTTCGACGGCATCGTCGTCGGCCGCGACGCGGTCGTCGGTGAGGTGGTCGAGGCTGCCAAGCCGATCTTCGAGGTGGCGGATGTCTCGCGGATGATCATCTCGCTCAAGGTCGACAAGGAGGATGCCGGCAAGGTGGCGATCGGCCAGCCGGTCCGCTTCCGCCCCGACGGCTCCACCGAGGAGTATTCCAGCCGCATCACGTGGATTTCCACCGAGGTTGACGAGGCGACACGCACGCTCCAGGTGAGGGCGGTGGTCGACGGCCAGTCGACGCCCCCCGTCGCCGCCTCGGGCGCCCTCCGGGCCCACACGTTCGGCAGCGGAAAGATCGAGATCGATCGCCGCGGCACCGCGATCGTCGTCCCCTCGCAGAGCGTCCAGTGGGATGGCAGCCGGTGGGTGGTGTTCATTCCGTCGGGCGATGTCGCCTTCACGGCCTGTGAGGTTCAGCCGGGCGTCCGCGAGGGAAATGTCGTGGAGATCGTCGGCGACCCGTCGGAGGGAACGCTCGAGCGGGTGGTGGGGGCGGGGAGTCATGTCCTCAAAAGCCAAGTGCTCCTGGAGCGGATCGAGACTGGGGAGCTGTGAACGGCGGGGACCATCGCCTCGATGGCGCGGCCCGCTCGCTATTGCCTTCAACCCCGTTCTGACTCCCCTCACCCCCCTCCCCCATCATGCTTGACTCCATCATTGCCTGGTCGTTGTCGCGGCGCCTCATGGTCCTCCTCGGCGCGGCCGTTGTTTGCCTTGTCGGCTGGGTAGCCGTGCGCGGGCTGGTCATCGATGCCTTCCCCGACACCACGCCGGTGCAGGTGCAGATCAACACCGTCGCTGCCGGGATGGTGGCCGAGGAGGTGGAGCGGCAGATCACCTTCCCGGTGGAACTGGCGATGGGGGGGATGCCGGGGCTCGAAGACATCCGCAGCGCCAGCATGTTCGGCCTGTCGGTGGTGATCGTCACCTTCCGTGACGGCACCGACATCTACTTCGCCCGCCAGCTCATCAATGAGCGCCTCGGAACCGTCGAAGTGCCGCCGGGGGTGGCCCGACCTGAGATGGGGCCTGTTTCCACCGGCTTGGGCGAGGTGTTTCACTACCTCCTCGTGCCGAAGGGGATGAGCCTGACCGACGTCAAGACGCTCCAGGAATGGACCCTCAAGCCGGCCCTGCGGGCCGTGCCTGGCGTGGCGGAGGTGAATGCCTGGGGAGGGCTCAACAAGCAGTATCAGATCCGGGTCGATCCGGGGCTTTTGCGCCGCTACGACCTCTCCTTCGATCAGGTCGTCGAGGCGGTGCCGCGCAACAACTTCAACGTCGGCGGCGGCTCGATCGACCGTTCCGGGGACGCGGTGCTCGTCTATGGCGTCGGCCGGACGGTCGATCCGGAGCAGATCGGCCGGATCGTGATCGCCTCGCGCGACGGCGTCCCGATCCGCATCCGCGACGTCGGCGAGGTGTTCATCGGCCATGAGATCCGCAAGGGGGCGGTGACGGCCGGCGGCGAGGGGGAGGTGGTCCTCGGCCTCGGCTTCATGCTCATGGGGGAGAACAGCTACGCCGTCACGACGCGCTTGCGTGACCGGTTTGAGAAGCTCCTCCGCACGCTCCCGGAAGGAGTGGAGGCGAAGGTCGTCTACGACCGCACGAAGCTCATTGACCGGGTGATCGCCACGGTGCGGCAAAACCTCCTCGAGGGGGCCTTCCTCGTCGTCGTCATCCTCTACATCATGCTCGGCAATCTCCGCGCCGGGCTCGTGGCCGCCACGGCGATCCCGCTGTCGATGATGTTCGGCTTCATCGGCATGTGGCAGGCGGGGATCGCCGCCAGCCTCCTGTCGCTCGGGGCGATCGACTTCGGCATCGTCGTCGATTCCTCGGTCGTCGTCATCGAGAGCATCCTCGAGAAGATCGCCCACCATCCCGGGGCGACCGGAGCCGCCCGCCTCAAGCTCGTCATGGAGGCAACCAGCGCCGTCAAGAAGCCGGCCTGCTTCGGGCAGCTGATCATCATGATCGTCTACATCCCGATCCTGTCGCTCGAGGGGGTCGAGGGGAAGATGTTCCGGCCGATGGCGATGACGGTGATCTTCATCCTCATCGGGTCGCTCGTCCTTTCGCTCACCGTCGTGCCGGTGCTGTCGAGCATCTTCCTCCCGAAGCGCGTCGATGCCCACGACGTGTTCCTCGTCCGGCTCCTCCGCTCGCTCTACCGCCCCGCCCTGCGGGCCTGCCTGTCGGCACGGGGGACGCTTGCCATGGTTGCCACGGCCCTCCTCTTCATCACCTTCCTGCGGGCCTCGACGCTGGGGACGGAGTTCGTGCCGAAGCTCTCCGAGGGGGATATCGTCCTCGGCATCATCCGGGCGCCGGGCACGAGCCTCGAGGAATCGTGCCGGAT
>CAJAYZ010000953.1 GCA_903949225.1 uncultured Planctomycetaceae bacterium | reverse complement strand
TCGTGGCGGCGCTCCTCGTCATCGTTTCCACAGGCTCGGCGCGAGGTGCGGAGGAAGAACTCCCGGTGGGCGGGGGGGGCGATCGGTCGGCCCGGGAGAAGGTCGTCGTCCGGGGGCTCGACTGGCTGGTGAAGAAGCAGTCGCGCCGGGGAAGCTGGGCTGCGAACGAAGGGCGCTATCCGACGGCGATGACGGCCCTGGCGGGAACGGCGATGCTCATGGAGGGTTCGACGACGGTCCAGGGACGGTATGCCGAGCCGATCCGGCAGGCCGTCGACTACCTCGTCAGCCGCTCGCGCACCAACGGGCTCATCGGTGATCCCAAGGGGGACGATCGCTACACCTATGGGCATGGCTTCTCGATGCTCTTCCTCTCCCAGGTGCTCGGGGAGGAGGAGGACGAACGGCGTCGGGAGGAACTTGTCCGGGTGCTCGCCAAGGCTGTTGAGTTCTCGGGGCGGGCTCAGACGCCCGATGGGGGTTGGGGATACGTCAGTGCCAAGGATGGCAACAACTTCGACGAGGGATCGACGACGATCACCCAGGTTCAGGGGTTGCGGGGCTGTCGGAATGCCGGAATCCCGGTCCCCCGCGAGATCATCGACAAGGCGATCGGCTACATCCACAAGTGCACGATGCCGGATGGTGGCGTGCAGTACAGTTCCAAAGGGGGCGGTGGCCGGCCGGCGATCTCGGCCGCCGCGATCGCCTGCCTGTTCAATGCCGGCGAGTACGACGACACCCAGGTTCCCCGGATGCTCGACTATGCCGAGCGTCATCTGGGGAACATCGCCAACAACGGCTTCGGCCACTGGCACTACGCCCACTTCTACTACGCGCAGGTGATGTACCGTGAAGGGGGGAAAAAGTGGACGACCTACCGGGACCAAATCGACAAACGCCTCGTTGCCGAGGCGACCGAGGACCGCGAAGGCCTCTTTTGGCCCCAGGGCTACATCGGCCCGGTCTACACCACCGCCACGAATCTGACGATCCTCCAACTGGACAAAGGGACGTTGCCGATCTACCAACGTTGACCCGGAAGGGTTGAACGGTCCCCCACCTTCCTGCGTATGCTCCCGGCCGGGCCGTTGCCTGCCGGTCGCCCTCCCCGTCCGCCCCCGTCGCCGTCCCAACCGTCCGCCGTCGCCGCCCCGGAGCCATCCATGCCCCCCTCCGACCACTCCGCCTCTGCTGCCGGCTCCCCTTCGAAGTCCGGAGTTCAGGGCGTCGAGCGACTTCCCGGCGTCACCGCCGTCGAGCGGCTCCACGAGGCTCACGACCGGATCGTCGCCCAACTCTCGCGCGTGATCGTCGGCCAGCACCAGGTCGTCGAGGAGCTACTCATCTCGCTCTTCAGCCGTGGCCACTGTCTCCTCGAGGGGGTGCCCGGCCTCGCCAAGACGCTCCTGGTGAGCACGCTGGCAAAAAGCCTCGATCTCTCCTTCAGCCGGGTGCAGTTCACCCCCGACTTGATGCCCGCCGACATCATCGGCACCGACGTCCTCGAGGAAGACAAGGCGACCGGGAGTCGCCAGGTGCGGTTCCTCGAGGGCCCGCTGTTTGCCAATGTCGTCCTCGCCGACGAGATCAACCGCACTCCCCCGAAGACCCAAGCGGCGCTTCTCGAGGCGATGCAGGAGCGGCAGGTGAGCGTCGGGCGCGTGCGGCACCGGCTCGTCGACCCGTTCTTCGTGCTCGCCACGCAAAACCCGATTGAGCAGGAGGGAACCTATCCGCTCCCCGAGGCGCAGCAGGATCGGTTCATGTTCAAGGTCTTCGTCCGCTATCCAACTTTCGACGAGGAGTTCGAGATCGCCCGCCGGACGACCGGCACGCCGGTCGAGGAGCCCCGCCCGGTGCTGTCGGCCGAGGACATCCTCACGCTCCAGCGGAGCGTGCGCGAGGTGCCGGTGAGCGATCATCTCGTCCGCTATGCCCTGGCCCTGGTGCGGCAGACGCGGGCGGGCGAGAAGGGCGTGCCCGATTTCGTCTCCGATCAGCTCTCCTGGGGAGCAGGGCCGCGGGCCGTGCAGTTCCTCATCATCGGCTCCAAGGCGCGGGCTCTCCTCCAGGGGCGCAGCCATGTCACCGTCGAGGACATCCAGGCCCTCGTGGCCCCGGTGCTCCGCCATCGGATCGTCGTCGGCTTCGCCGCCGAGAGCGACGGCGTGACGCCCGATGCGATCATCCGTCGGATCATCGAGAACACCCCGGTCAGAGAGGATGAGCTGACGCGTGACCCACGCTTCCAGACGATTTTTGCATCCTGAGGCGATCGCCCGGATCGCACGGTTGGAACTCCGTGCCCGGGCGGTGGTCGAGGGTGTTCTCGCCGGCCTTCACAAGAGCCCCTACAAGGGGCAGTCGGTGGAGTTTCTCCAGCACCGTGAGTACGTGCGCGGAGACGATCTGCGGCGTGTCGATTGGAAGGTCTGGGGACGTCAGGACCGCCTCTACGTCAAGGAGTTCGAGGAGGAGACGAACCTTCGCTTGGCCCTCCTCGTCGACGGTTCGGCGAGCATGGATTACCGGTCCGGACCGCTCTCCAAGTACGACTACGCTGCCACGCTCGCGGCGAGTCTCGCCTGGCTCGCCCTCTCGCACGGCGATGCCGCCGGCTGCGCCGTTTTCGATGACAAGGTCCGTGCCAGCGTGCCGGCGCGGACGAAGCGCTCGCAACTGGCGAGCGTCGTCGAGGTCCTCGAGACCCCGCGCGGGGGACGGCCGACCGCGTTCCTCCCGGTGCTCCGTGGTCTTGCCGAAACGCTGCCGCGCCGCGGCTTGGTGGTCGTCGTCTCCGACCTCCTCGGGGATCGAGAGGGGGTCTTCCAGGGGCTCCAGCTCCTTCGCAAGCGTGGGCACGACATCGTTCTCCTCCATGTCATGGACGACGACGAGCTCGACTTCCCCTTCGAGGGGCCGACGAAGTTCGAGGGCCTGGAGATCCCGGACCATCTCGCCTGCAATCCACGCGCTCTCCGCGAGGGATATCTCGCCGCGGTCGGCGAGTTTCTCGCCGAGGCCCGCCGTCGGGCCGCGTCGGCGGCCTGCGATTACTCCCTCATCCGCACCGGTGATCCGGTCGATGCGGCGCTTGTGAAGTTTCTCTCCCGCCGCGCCAGCATGGCGATGTGATCGTTTCCGACCGTGGAGCCCGGTGTGCCGACGTTCGACTTCCTTCCGTTGTTGTGGTGGGGCCTGCCCTTGGTGGCGGCGCCGATCGTCATCCACCTCATCAATCTCCTCCGCCACCGTCGCGTGCCGTGGGCGGCGATGGAGTTTCTCCTCGCCAGCCAGAAGAAGTACCGGACGCGGGTGCTCCTCAAGCAGTTGCTCCTCCTCGCCCTTCGCGTTGCGGCCATCCTGGGGATCGTGCTGGCCATGGCCCAGCCCCGCTGGACCGCTGCCATCGGCCAACTCCTCGGCGGGGGCCGATCCGCGCACGTCGTGCTTCTCGACGACAGCTATTCGATGGGGGAACGGAGCGGCGCCGGCGGGGGCGAAGCGGCCACCGCTTTTGATCGCGGGCTCGCCGTCGTGGGGAGGATCTGCGGTGAACTCGCCACGACCCGCGGGCGACAGGAGGTCGCTGTCGGAAGGTTTTCGCGCCTCCAGCCGCCGACCGCGGCCATCGCTCAGGCGGCCGGGGGTGAGGGGCCATCGCCGGAGGCCGGCAACGCGGCCGGACGGTTCGATCTTCCCCGCCAGACGGTGACCCCGGAGGGCGTGCAGCGGATCCGC
>CAJAYZ010000952.1 GCA_903949225.1 uncultured Planctomycetaceae bacterium | reverse complement strand
CGGCAAGGCCGCTCGACGGCAGGGGGCGGCCCCTCCTGAGCGGCCGGTTTTGGGTGTGGCTATTATTACCAGTTGTGGCAGGAAATGCTTTTTAATGGTTTGTTTAGCTAGTCTTTTTCTGCGAGATTGCACGATGCGTGTTGAAGAGGCGATCGGTCGCTCGGAAGCCTTTCTGGCGTTCACGGAGCGGCTCTCCCGGGCGGCCGCGGTCGACAGGCCGGTGCTTCTGATTGGCGAGCGGGGAACTGGCAAGGAGCTGGCGGCGGCCAAGCTCCACTACCTCTCGCGGCGCTGGGAGGGGTCGCTTGTGGCCCTCAACTGCGCGGCGCTGTCGCCGTCGCTCGTCGAGGCGGAGCTGTTCGGCCACGAACAGGGGGCGTTCACCGGGGCCAGCCGGGAGCGGGCGGGGAGGTTTGAGGCGGCCGATGGCGGCACGCTCCTCCTTGACGAGATTGGCCTCGTCCCGCTCGAAGCCCAAGAAAAGCTCCTCCGGGTCGTGGAGTACGGCACGTTCGAGCGGGTGGGGAGTTCGCGGCCGATGCGGGTCGATGTCCGCATCGTCGCCGCCACCAACGCCGATCTCCCGGCGCTCGCGCGGGCCGGCCGCTTCAAGGAGGACCTTCTCGACAGGCTCGCCTTTGAGGTCCTCCATGTGCCGCCACTCCGTGAGCGGCAGGAAGACATCGCGATCCTCGCTGGCCATTTCGCCGGCCGTATGGCCCGGGAGCTCAGGGGGGATGCGGCGCCGGAGTTCACCCCTGAGGCGCGCGCGAAGCTCGACGCCCACCCTTGGCCGGGCAACATCCGCGAACTCAAAAACGTTGTCGAGCGGGCGGTTCACCGGGCCGACGGGGGGCCGGTGGGCGCCGACTCCGTCGACTTCGATCCCTTTCGGCGCCCCGGTGAGCCGGTCGCCGGGCCAACCAGTGGCCCTTCTTCAGTCGATCCGCCGGCGGTGTCAGGTCGCCCGACACTCCCCGCCTCGCTGCCTGAGGCGGTCGCCAGGCTCGAGATCGAGGCCCTCCAAAGCGCCCTTCGGGCCACCCGTCACCACCAGCGGAAGGCGGCCGCCCTCCTCGGCCTCAGCTACCACCAGTTCCGTGGGCTCTATCGCAAGCATGCGACGCAGTTGGAGGAATGACCGCGGGCGGACGGCGCGGGGGCAAAAGCCACAGGGCCGCCCCGGAACACTTCCGGGACGGCCCTGCGAGGATCGTGACTCGAGATGTCGGGGAAAGTCTCAGCCAGCGCCGAGCCGGTTCACCAGCTCCTCGAAACGGTTCGCAAACCGCTCGTGGGAGGTGTGGAGGTGTTCCCCTTGCGAGATGAACCGCATCCGGTCGTCGCGACCGAGCCCGAGGTTCGAAAACACGCGTTCGAAGGGGCTGCGGGCATGGGCGTAGACGATGAGGAGCTTGTGCTCGTCGAGCTGCACCTCGATGGGACGCTCCGGATGGAGGACCGCGATCCCGGTGCAGCCGTCGTCGAGGAGGAGATCCTCGAAGTCCCAAAGCACGCTCTCGAGCACCGTCCGCTCGACCCCTTCGCGGGTGTGCTCGACGGCCGTCGGGCCGTCGCCGTGGCTCGACTCGAGAACGACGTCGACGGTGTCGCCGAGCGGTTCGAGAAGGCCGAGAAAGGCCTCGAAGAGATCTTCGCTCGAGACGGCACCGACCAGCGCCGGCAGCTTCGACCCGCCGGAGGGATCGACGTAAGTGTCGAAGCGGTACCCGGCCTGCGGCACGACATCGAGCTGCCAGCTGGGGCGGACGGCATCGGTAAGCGTAAAACGGCCGTAGCGACGCCGCGCGAGGTGGGCCTCGAGCGTCGCACGGTCGGGGGGAGAGACGTCGGCGATCGCCGGGGCACGGCGGCCGGTCTGGGTGGCAGCGAGGTAGTCGTCGAGAAAGCGCATGGTGGGGGGTGCAGAGGAGAAGTGCATGGATGGGAGGACCGTCAGGGGCTTCCCTCGGCGGCTCGCACAAACCTAGGACACGCTGGCCCGCCGTGCGCCGCCGCCCCCCCCGTGCCCGCGGATTCCCCGCGGCCCGGCGGCGGTCGTTGCCCTCCGGCCACACGACCC
This sequence comes from uncultured Planctomycetaceae bacterium, assembly GCA_903949225.1. Taxonomy (GTDB): domain Bacteria; phylum Planctomycetota; class Planctomycetia; order Pirellulales; family UBA1268; genus QWOP01. The sequence continues at coordinate 4,729 of CAJAYZ010000952.1, read as the reverse complement.
GCATAATCCGCGCTTCGCCACCACCAGGAGACGCCTCATGGACGGGAAAATCGTCGCTACCGGGATCACCTTCGACGACGTGCTGCTGGTCCCCAGGCACTCCAGCGTCGTCCCGGCAGAGGTCGATGTCGCCAGTCGGCTGACCCGCGGCATCCGCCTCAACATCCCGATCATCAGCTCACCGATGGACACGGTGACCGAGAGCGAGATGGCGATCGCGCTGGCGCAGGAGGGGGGCCTGGGGGTGATCCACAAGAACCTCTCCGTCGAGCGGCAGGCGGAGGAAGTCGACAAGGTCAAGCGGAGCGCCAACGGGATCATCTTCGACCCCGTTACCCTCCCCCCCACGGCGACGGTGGCCCGGGCCCGCGACGTGATGGATCAACACAACATCTCCGGGGTGCCGATCACCACCGACGGGCGGAAGCTCGTCGGGATCATCACCCGCCGCGATCTCCGCTTCCTCGAGAGCGGCGACACGCCGATCGCCGACATCATGACGGCGTCGGGGCTCGTCACGGCCACCGGGAATGTCACGCTCGACGAGGCCGAGAAGGTCCTCATGGCCAACAAGGTGGAGAAGCTCCTCCTCGTCGATGCCAGGGGCCATCTCACCGGGCTGATCACGATCAAAGACATCGACATGATGAAGCGCTTCCCCAACGCCTGCAAAGATCCGCAGGGGCGGCTGCGGGTGGGGGCGGCGGTCGGCGTGTTCGATTTCGAGCGGGCCGAGAGCCTCATCGCCAAGGGGGTCGACGTCCTCATCGTCGACAGCGCCCATGGCCATTCTGACAACGTCATCGAGACCGTTGCGGCAATCAAGAAACGCTGGGCAATCGAGGTGGTTGCGGGAAACGTGGCAACCCGGGAAGGCTGTCGCGATCTCATCAAGGCTGGCGCGGATGGAGTCAAAGTCGGGATAGGTCCCGGGTCGATCTGTACCACACGGGTTATCTCCGGTGTCGGCGTTCCCCAGATCACGGCGGTCTGGGAAGCGGCGCAGGAGGCGGCCAGTGCCGGCGTGCCGGTGATCGCAGACGGAGGGATTCGCTACTCGGGAGACATCACCAAGGCGATCGCTGCCGGGGCCCACTGCTGCATGCTCGGCGGGTTGCTGGCGGGTGTGGCGGAAAGCCCGGGCCAGACGGTGCTCTACCAGGGGCGCACGTTCAAGGCCTACCGCGGCATGGGATCGCTCGGGGCGATGGTCCAGGGATCGAGTGAACGCTACCGGCAGCGGTCGAGCGGGCGCGGCGGTGACAAGTTGGTTCCGGAGGGGGTCGAGGGGCGCGTGCCCTTCAAGGGGCCCTTGAGCGTGTTCGTCTACCAGCTCGTCGGCGGCCTGAGGGCCGGGATGGGCTACTGCGGCACGCGAACGATCGATGAGCTGCGGCGCGACGCCCGGTTCATCCAGGTGTCGGCGGCCGCCGTGCGGGAAAGTCATCCACATGACATCGTCATCACCCAAGAAGCCCCGAATTACAGCGCTCACCCCAAGCAGGAGTGAGCGCTTCCCGGCCCGGCCGCTCCTGGTCGGCGGTCTGTGTGCCGCGCTGATCGGGGCTGCCGGTCTCTTCGTGGCCGGCCGTGGCGGCGAAGAGCGCATCGCAGCGGCCGTCCGACAGCCTCCTGCCGCTCCGCCAGCGGCACCGGCCGCGGTGGAGCATGATCTCGTGGAGCCTGATCTGGTGGAGCCTGATCTGGTGGAGCATGATCTGGTGGTGTTCCCGGCGACGCCGGCGGTGCCCGCCGAACTCCCCCTGGATCTCCCGGCCGAGGGGATTCTCCTCGTTTCCGGTGGATCCGGCGGCCACAACGACGCCCCAGAAGCCGAGATCGTCCTCGCCTTCGGAATGCCGGATGGGAGCGACGCCGATCCTGATCAGGGAATCATCCTGGTTTCGGCAGGCGCCACGGAGCCCGACGCTGTGATCGAACCGGCGATCGGCCTGGCCGACGTGCCGATGATCGCCCTGGCCGACGAACCGGCAACCGCCAGTCCGCTCCGCGATCGGCCGCCGGCCGGCAGTCGCCTCCGCCCTCGCGATTCCGGGATCGAGCGTCGTGACGCCGCCCGGAGGGATCCCTGCGGTGAGTCGTTGAAGGCCTGTAAGGATGCCCTCCAGTTCCTCCGCGATGACGACATCGCCTCGATCGACCTCGACATCCGCGTCGGTGGCACGCCGGGGAACGATTATCCCTGCGAGTGCCGGCTGGAGGGGGAGACGTTCCAGCCACGCCGCTTCGCCTCCACGACGATGACCTGGAAGGCGGCCGGATACTGCCACAAGCCGCTCTACTTCGAGGACTGGGAACTGGAACGCTACGGCCATTCCCGCGGCATGTTTCTCGATCCCTTCATCGCCGGTGCGCACTTCTTCGTGACCCTGCCGATCCTCCCCTACAAGGCGGGCATGCAGGCGCCGTGGGAGTGCGTCTATCCGCTCGGCTACTACCGCCCCGGGAGCTGTGCTCCTTGGACCGTCCCCGGTGTGCCGTACAGCCCCCGTGGCTTCGCCGTCCAAGCGGCCACGGTCACCGGCTTGGTGTTTTTGCTGCCGTGAGCACCGCGACGACCTGCTCGTTGCTCGTGGGGCGCACGGTGGCGAGGTACGCGTAGCGACGGGCGACCGATTCGATCTCCACCTCCGCCCGTCCTGACCGGCCCAGGCCGATCAGGGCGTCGTGGATCTCTGGCCGGTAGCCGGCGTGCCAGCGGGCGAGCCAGCGCCGTAATCCGGCGGCGAAGACGGGCGGCAAGTCCTGCTGATCCCAGAAGTCGACGATGAGGATCACGCCTCCAGGCCTGAGGTTGACAAGCGCGGCCCGGAGGGCGTCCGACCAGGCTGGCACCATCGAAAGGCAGTAGGAGAAGAAGATCGTGTCAAAGCGATCCGCGCAGCCGAACATCCGCCGGGCATCGAGATCCTCTGCCAGCCCCTGCCGGAGTGCGATCCCCTCTCCTCCCGGCCGGTCCCCCGCTGAGCGCCGCACGCTCCGCTCGGCAGTTGCCAGCATCGCGTGCGAGGCGTCGAGCCCGTAAAGCCGGCCCGGCTCCCGCCTTGAAGCGAGCTTGACGAGGTTTCTCGCCGTGCCACACCCCACCTCGAGGGTGGCCGTGGCCGGGCCGGTGACTACCTTGTCGAGGAGTTTGTCACGCCCGAGCAGCGAAAAACGCCGGGTGACGTCGTAGAAGTGCCTGCCGAAGCGATAGCGACGGTCCATCGCGACGGCGTGCGCGGAAAACAAGGGCCCGTGATTGTTCGACGACGATCGTGGCCATCCCCCCGGCGGCGGATCGGGACGGAAGCCGTCGCGACCCGGAGGGCTCATGCCACCCCCGGTTTTCCGTCCCCGGCGGCGTCGGCAAACCGGTAGAGGTGAAACATCCCGTAGATCGCCGAACGATCCTGGAGGTGGAGCCGGCGGGCCTCATCCTGCTCGGAGACGAACTTCGCCCGGGTGGCGGGCTCGAGGGCCGTCTCCACCGGTGACTTCTCTCCGGCGGTCCTGAAGATCACCCTGGTGCCGGGGGCACCGACCTTGGCGACGTGATCCCACAGCTCCTCGATCACCGGCGGCGGCATCCAGTCTTGGCTGTCGAGGAAGATGAAGCTGTTGAGCGCGCCTTGCTTCTCCGTCCGGAGATGGTCGGCGAGCGACGCGACGTGGGTCTCGACGCGGCCCACCATCGACTTGATCGTCTCGTAGTTCTCCGGCTTGAGGTAGTCGGGGAGTGCCTTGCGGCCTTCGTGGTCATAGCGGCGACCGAAAGCCTGCCAGGCAAAGTAGTTGTCGTCGAGCGGGAAGCCGCAGGCGAGACGGCGGACCCGGTCTCGGTACATGTCGAACAGCTTCGACCCGTTGTTCTCCTGCTCCTCGAGCATGGCGGCATGCTGGCTCGGGGGAATGCCGAGGCTGTACACCGCCACGGGCTGGCGGCCGAACCAGCGCACGATCCGGTTTTGGAACAGCGGATCGAACAGCCCGTCGAAGATCTTTTCCTGTTCCGCGACACTCTTGGCGGTGAGGAGCTTGGACGGGTCACGTCCGAGAGTCTTGGCGAGACCGTGAACGACACGGAAGAACTGCCCGAGCTTCGACTGCTCGTAGTAGCCGCGGCGGAAATAGCTGATCCGCTTCGGCCCCACGGCCCGGCCGGGCCAGTCGCTCGTCTCCCAGAACGACCGGGTCATCGGGTCGAGATGGTTGCGGAGGTAGCGCTGGTAGTTGGTGATGTTCTCCGGGTGCTTGCCGTAGCCGAAGAACTTGTAGAACGTCTCGTAGTCGGGAAGGTGCTCGAGGGCGGCGAGTTTCAGCCGCGTCACCGCCATGTGGTTGGCGTTGAGATCGACCGCGACGATCCGCTCCGGCTTGTGGATGAGGTAATTGAGGACGTTGCAGCCGCCGCTGGAGATCGTCATGATCCGCGACCCTGGCCCCATCCGCAGGGCCTCGGCATCGACGCGCGGATCCTCCCAGATCTGGTTGTAGACGAAGCCCTTGAACCAGAGGGTGAACATCCGCTCGAGCATCCCCCGCCGGCTGGTCGCCTTGTGGTGGTGGACAGCCTTGCGGAGGTGGGCCGTGGTCACGGCATGAGCCGCATCAGCGTGGGTCGAAGGGGGCCGGGCTGCGGAAAGGGCCATGGTCGTCGAGACACGCAGGGAGGTGGGAACCGGGAGGTCCGCCAGTGTACCGCAGGCCAACCGGGCTGCGGAGGGCG
>CAJAYZ010000951.1 GCA_903949225.1 uncultured Planctomycetaceae bacterium | reverse complement strand
GTCGGGCTGAGCAAGTCGCTCGATGCGGCCACGGTCGAATTGCTCAGGCGAGCCTGGGGCCGGGGTGAACCGTTTGCGAGCGTAAGACTCGACGTCTGTGGGGTTGGCGAGAAAGGGCTCGCGCCCCTCGTCAGGATCGAGATGCGGGGCGTGAGTGTGCGGTCCTGTTCGGTTGACGCCGCAGCGTCGTCCGAGAACGTCGCCCTTCAATTCCAATCGGTTGTCTTTTCCTATTTCCCGGTCGATTCGCAGGGCCAAAAGACCTATTCCAGCACCTGCCAAGTGGGTGTCAACAAGTCGAAATCATTCTGACGCCGCGGCAGAGGTCGCGAGGGCCATCATGCTCGCCTTCATGCAGATCATCGACAGTGGCGGCAAGCCCATCCCCGGGGAGGCGACTGCCCTGGGGTACGACGATTGGTGCGTCGTTGATGGAGTTGATTATGAGGTGAGCGGAAATGACGGCGATCAGACCAGTGACGACGTCTTCACGCTCAGGGTTGGGAAACTCGTCGACAGTGCCACGCATCGCATCATGCAATGCGCCCTGATGCAGGCAGGCAGCAGCCATGCCCACTTCCAGAGCGTCATCGTGGAGGTCGTGGGGATCAATCAGAAGCCTTCGAGCGACGGCACCGTAGGGCAGTTGAGGACAGTCATCAAGATCGTGATGACAGACGTGTGGGTGACCGATTGGAAAATCCAGGGTGAGTCATCGTGGTCGGGTGTTGACGAACAAGGATTGCCCACGGAGTCGGTGGATTTTCGTTTCTCCAAGGTCAGCTTTGTGTACAGTGACATGGTTTACGACTCCGCAGTGACGAAGTCGAAGGGGGCGTACGTCTTCGAGGCCGATTCCAACAATCTTTCGGCGAGATCGTGGCTCAAGAAATAAGTGTGACGGGATCCGGAGTCGTGGCTGATGGGGCAGTACACACAGGACAACAAGCCTCTCGGCATCGAGACCCCGCTCGGCAAGGATATCCTGCTCCTCGAGGCGGTCCGGGGGACCGAAACACTCTCGCGTCCCTTCTCCTTCGAGCTCGACATGGTGTCGGAGGAGACCTCCATCGATCCGTCGCGGATCGTGGGGAAGGAGGTGTCGTTTCGGATCAACAATGCCGACAACTCGCCGCGGTGGTTCAACGGGTGGGTAAAGCGACTGATCTTCCTCGGGGCCGGGGAGAAGCGATTCACGCGATGGCGTGCCGAAATCGTCCCCGGGCTCTGGTTTCTCACGCTCACGAGCGACTGCCGGATCTGGCAGAACCAGTCGTATGACCAGATCGTGTTGTCGCTCCTCCGGGATGACCACCAGAAATATGTCGCCATCGAGAGTCGTCTGCAGGGGAGCTATGCCAAGCGTGATTACAGCGTGCAATATCGGGAGACAGACCTCGGTTTTGTCAGCCGCCTCCTCGAGCACGAGGGCATCTTCTACTTCTTCAAGCATTCGCAGCAGGCGTTGAAGATGACGATTGCCGATTCCTCGTCGGCCGTCGTCGATTGCGCCGATGCCACGATCGGGCCGGTGGAGGGATCGGACGACGCCCAACATGGCGGATTCTGGCTCACCTGGCACGATGAATGGCAGACCCTCTCCGGCAAGGCCACGCAGCGCGATTGGAATTTCCAGGAGCCCTCCACCGACCTCACCGCCAGTGTGAAGGGGGCCTCCTCGAACGGCTGGAAGACCGATCTCGAGGTGTTTGATTATCCCGGTGGCTACGGGAACAAGGATCAGGGAGGGGACGCGACGCGACGGTGGATGGAGCTCGAGGAGGTGGCCGCGCGCACCATCCGCGGGAGCAGCGCCTGCCGGAGCTTCTCTCCCGGCTACACCTTCACGAAAAAGGGGGAGGGCAAATACCTCCTCACGTCGGTGGCCCATGCCGTCGATATCCGCGGGATCTACGAACGCGGCACGATCCGGGACGGGGCCAGCTACCGCAACACGTTCACCTGCATCCCGGCGGCCGTTCCCTTTCATCCCCCGCGGGCCACACCGAAGCCGGCGCTCCACGGCCCACAGACCGCGATCGTCGTCGGGACGTCAGGGGAGGAGATTGACACCGATCAGTATGGCCGGGTGAAGGTGCAGTTTCCCTGGGATCGGCTCGGAGAGAAGAACGAGAAGAGTTCCTGCTGGGTGCGCGTGGCTCAGCCTGTCGCCGGCAACGGTTGGGGGGGGCAG
>CAJAYZ010000950.1 GCA_903949225.1 uncultured Planctomycetaceae bacterium | reverse complement strand
GTTTTCCCGGCGGCGATCCTCCAGGCCCCGTTCTTTTCGGTCGATGCCCCCGACGCCCTCAACTACGGCGGCATCGGTGGCGTCATCGGCCACGAGATCAGCCACGCCTTCGACGATCAGGGAAGCCGCTACGACGGCAACGGTAACCTCGAGAACTGGTGGACCGATCAGGATCGGGTGGCCTTCGAGGGGCTCACCAAACGGCTCATCGAGCAGTATTCGTCGTACGAGCCGCTTCCTGGTCGGAAGCTCAAGGGGGATTTCACACTCGGTGAAAACATCGCCGATCTCTCTGGGCTGGCGGTGTCGTACAAGGCGTTTCAGTTGGCCAAGGCCGGGACGGAGCCGGAGCCAGTGCAGGGCTGGACGAGCAACCAGCTGTTCTTCGTCGGCTGGAGCCGGGTGTGGCAGCGGAAGTATCGCGAGGACGAGCTCGTCCGCCGCCTCCTCACCGATCCCCACAGCCCGTCGCGCTACCGCGCCAACGGCCCGGTCTCAAACCTCGACGCTTTTTATGAAGCCTTCGAAGTGAAAGAGGGAGGCACGCTCTGGAAGCCGGAACAGGAACGGATCCGGATCTGGTGAGAGGCACCCGAGCACTCGGCCGGGAAAAAGGTGCCAGCCACCATTTGCCGGTCGCCGTAGCGACACGGCCCCGGCCGACGGCCGGGGTCTAGAGACAAATGGTGGCTGGCACCTTTTTCTTCCCACGTGCCATGGGATCCGGCACCCGAGTGAGTGAAGGCCACGACGGCCTCCGCGAACGTCCGGCGACGTGGCACGGTTGCCCCCGAGCGGCGAATTGCTTCAGTCGAGTCGCATACTGAGAGGAGCCCACCATGGCCAAGGTCTACTACGTCGGCGACTGGGCCGTTCTCACCGGCCCGTGGTTCGCCGAGAGCCCCTTCCAGAATGCGATGAAGGGGATCGAGATCTTCAACTACGGCAAATGGCTCAAAGACGCGCTCGAGTCGACAGGCGAGCACACCGTCGAGAGCGTCGCATCGTGGGATTTCTACAAGCTCGGCCCCGGGGAATACGAAAAGATCCTCGCCGACTACGACGTCATCATTTTCAGTGACGTCGAAGGAAAGCTCTTTCAGTTGGCGCCGAACTTCTTCGACCGCACCAAGTTTGGCAAGGAGGTGCTGACCTTCCCCGACCGGGTGCGGCTGACGATCGACGCGGTGAAGGCCGGCAAGGGACTGATGCTCCTCGGCGGCTGGTATTCGTTCACCGGCGAGCAGGGGAAGGGGGGCTGGGGGCGGACGCTGCTCAAAGGCGCGATGCCGGTCGTCTGCCACGACCACGAGGATCTCGTCGAAAGCACCGAGGGCTATCAGCCGCGGGCCACCGTTCACGGCCGCGAGCGCTTCGCCGGGATTGATCTGACGACCTGCCCGCCGATCCTCGGCTACAACCAGGTGCGCGTGAAGCCGGGGGCGGAATTGCTCCTCGACTTCGCTGAGACGGGCGACCCGCTTGTCGTCCTCGGCCACGAGGGGCAGGGGCGCGTGCTTTGCTACACCTCCGACCCGGCGCCCCACTGGGGCTGTAACATGGTGTTTTGGGATCGGTACGCCGAGTTCTGGCTCCGCTGCCTCGAGCTCGTGACGCCGCAGGCGTGAGTCACTCGGCCTCTTCTTGCCGGATGGCGATCGGGACGTAGCCCGCTTCGAGACCGGGCGGGGGCGTGACGATCAGGGCCGGGTCGAGGCTGGCGAGCTTCCCGCGCGACGGCGGCGGGAGATAGTCGCGGTCGATCGGCCAGTGGCGGTGGAGCTTTTCGACGCGAGCCTGGAGGCGGGCACGTTCGTCGTCAGAGAGATTCGCATTGCGGATCGCCGGCTGATCGACGAAGCGATACCAGGCGTAGGTGACGATGCTGCCGTCGCCGAGGCGGGTTTCGAACGGGCCGGCGACAGGGCCGGGAGTCTTCCACAGGCTGTCGGGATTGTCGGGGGTGACGTAGGGCTCGGCCGGCGGGGCCGGGGGGGTGTGAAACTCGACCTCGGCGAGCTTCGTCTCGGCAGGGACTTCGTCAGCCGCCACCACGACCCACTCCGACTTCTCTTCCCCCTTCACGAGCCGGTAGTACTCCGGCAGCGTGGCGAGGGGGCCAGAGAAGGAATCGGTCTCGGTCACGGTCGCGGCGTTCCAGCGGTAGCCGTAGGTGTGCTCGTCGAGGGCGATCGGCGTGGCAAAGGAGTTCCACGCCAAGGCCACCTTCTCCTCACGTCGAGCGTCGGGAGCATAGATCCGCCACGTCGAGCCGCCGCCGCCGGTGAAGCGGTGGCGAGCCGACCCGGCCGGGTCGATCGTGCCGCTCGCCGGTTCGCCACCGTCGAACCAGGCGGCCACCGAGTCCCACAGGGCTGTCTTGTCGTAGGCGGTGATCTGGTGGATGACGGCCGACTCGTTGTCGGCGTTGCGGGGGAAGGAGGTGGGGGCGATCCGGGCCCAGGTCTCTCCCTTGGCGTCGACGGCCTGCACGGCAGGGACGTATTGCGTCTCCATCTGCACCGCCTTGTTCGGCTCGGCGGGGCGGGCGTCGAGAAACCTGCCGGCGAGTTCGGGCTTGTCGAGCGTGGCCCGCGACCAATAGGAGGGGAGGAAGAAGGCGATCGGTCCTTTGAAGTTGGCGGCGTTGACGAACAGCGTCCACGATTGATTGCCGGTGGGGATCGGCTTGCCAGCGGTGGTGGACTTTGGGTCGGTGAGGGGAAGGGGGAGATAGCCGTAGCCAAACAGCTCGCCGCAGGTCCCCTGGGCGAGGTTGAGGCCGTCGGCGGGCCAGACAATCCGTGGGCTCAACTGGGCCACGCCATACACCCCCAGCGGCGCGTTCCAATCGCGGCTCTTGCCGGCGCCGGGGCCGTTGGCCCATTCGTCGAACTCGAGCGTCACGCCCCCCATGATGAACTTCGGCGTCTCGGTGGCGAAGCGCGTGTCGCGCCACCACCCCAGCCCCCCTTCGATGTCGGAGTAGATGTTCTTCGGCTTCGGCTCCTCCTGCTTGGCAAACATCCAGGTGCCGAACAGCCCGGTCTGGAAGCGGTTGCCGGGATACTCGCGCACGAGCGGCCAGGCGGCGACATACATCGAGAAGCCGGCGTCGAACCGTTCGTCGACTTTTTCGTGAGGGACGAGGAGATAGCCCGACATCTCCACCTCCTCGACCCCCTCGGCGGCCAACGCCCCAGGGAGAAGAGCGACCGAGAGGCCGAGGGCGAGAAAGAGGGCGGCCGCGGCGAAGCGGAAAGGAAGCGGAGGCGTCATCGGAGGTGCTCCGGAGTGAAAGCAGATGTGGGAGTGGAAGGAGAAGCGGAAGCAGAAACGGGGGCGAGACGGCGGCGCTCGTAGGCACGAGCGAAGGGCCACCATACGGCCATGGAGAGAACGATCGAGAGAACTCCCCACACCGCCGCGCGCCAGTCGCCGCCGGTGACGAGCCAGTGGCCGATCACCGGGGGCGTCGTCCAAGGGATGCCGACGACGGGCCGGCCGACGAGCCCCCATTCCATGAGCAGCCAGCTCGTCGTCGTGAGGAGGACGGCATTGAGGACGTAGGGGACCATGAGGAGCGGATTCAAGACGATCGGCAGGCCGAAGAAGAGCGGCTCGTTGATCTGGAAGAGCTGCGCGGGGAGCGAGAGCCGCGACACCTTGCGAGCGACCGGGTCGAGCGAGTTGAGCAGCAACAGCGCCAGGCTGATCGTCGCCCCGGTGCCGCCGACGTTGACGAAGGTCGTGAAGAACCCCAGCGCCGTGGTGTGGGGGGCGGGGAGCCCGGCATCCCAGGCCTCGGCGTTGGTGGCGAGATACTGGAGGAAGACAGGGGCGACGACCGTGTCGAGGGCGTTGTCGCCGTTGACGCCGAAGCTCCACAGGGCGGTGACGAGGAAGGCGTAGACGACGATTCCGGGAAGCGTGTCGAGGGCGAAGACGAGCGGCTGAAAGAGGCGGCGCAGTCCGTCGGTGAGGTCGAAGCCGAGGACGAAGCGGACGAGCCAGAATCCCGTCAGCAGCACCGCCAGTGGGACGAGCGCCGCAAACGACTCGGCGACGATCTGGGGCACCTCCCCCGGCATCCGGATCACCGTCCCCTTCCGCGCCATGAAAGCCTGCACTTCGACAGCGATGACGGCGACGAGGATCGCCGTGAGAATCCCCGCCGACCCCAGCGCCTCCATGCGAAGGGCTGCGGTGGCGGGGTCGAGCGAGACCAAGAGAAACGACACGCCGGCGAGGACGACACTCGAGAGCCGGTCTTGGCCGCGGCGGCCGCCGAGATCGTGGGCGACGGCGAGGGCGACAAAGAGCGCAAGGAGGCCGAAGGTGGCGGTGACGGGGATCTCGAGGAGCGGAGCCCAGGGGGCGATCGCGCGTTCGAGCGCCGGCAGCGGCGGATGGGCGATGAGCATGAACAGGCCGCCGACGATTGTCAGGGGCACGACGGCGACGACCCCGGCACGGATCGCGGCCGGGATCGGCGCGTCGGCAAGCGCCGTCACCCTCTCGGCGAAGCGGCGAAGCGTCGAGGAAGCGGGGAATGTCGCGGGAGCGGTCATCGATCTCGTCGCTCCGGGCGGCTCACGGCGGCGTCGAGTCGCAGCCCCATATACGTGCAGCCATCAGCGCCACCCACCCGGCACAGCTCCGTAAAGCCGAGCTTTCTATAAAAGGCCTGGGCGCGGACGTTGACTGTGCCGACGCCGAGGTGGACGCCGGGGAGGCCGCGGC
>CAJAYZ010000949.1 GCA_903949225.1 uncultured Planctomycetaceae bacterium | reverse complement strand
GTGGCAACGCTGGTGGGCCGGCCGATGAAGCTCTCTTCTGGCACTCCGCTTGCCAAGCTCCTCCGCAGCGAAGTGTGAGGCGAGCGGTTCCTCTGGCTGTCGAGCGCCAGCGCGGATAGGCTTTTCCCAGCGTGGCAGGAAGCTCTGGGGGGAAAGTGATGCTCAATCTTTTCGGCTCAGGCGCGGGGCTAGGTGGCCGGCCGCAGCGATTCTGCGACGGCCTCTCGCGCCGTAGCCTCCTCCGCATCGGCTCACTCGCCGCCATCGGCGGGGGCGCATCGGGAGGCTGGTCGCTTCCCTCGATCCTCGCCGCCGACGCGGCGGCGGGGCGGCGATCGAACCCGAAGTCGGTGATCATGATCTACCTCGTGGGGGGCCCTCCCCATCAGGACATGTTCGATCTCAAGCCGCAGGCCCCGAGGGAGTTTGCCGGGCCATGGCGGCCGGTGCGGACAAATGTCCCCGGGATCGAGATATGCGAGGCGTTTCCCGGGCTCGCCAAGATCGCCGACAAGTACACGCTCATCCGCTCGCTCGTCGGCAACCAGGCCGATCATGACGCGGCGCAGGTGTTCCACGGCCGCGATACGCGGAAGGCCAAGCCGGCCGGCGGCTGGCCGCAGTTTGGCTCGATGGTCTCGAGCCTCCTCGGGGCTGCCACGCCCACCGCACCGCCGTTTGTGAGCCTTTGCTACCCCTGCACGCACGGGCCCTACAACGAGCCGGGGGCCGGGTTCGTGGGAGCCGCCCACTCTCCCTTCCGGCCGCTCGGCCCAGCCCGCGACGAGCTCGTCCTCAAGGGAATCTCACTCGATCGCCTCCATGATCGCCGTGGCCTTTTGGAAAGCGTCGATCGGCTCCGCCGCGACGTCGACGTGACGACGAACATGCGCGGGATGGACGCCTTCACCGAGCGGGCGCTCGGGCTGTTGACGTCGTCGCAGCTCGCCGATGCCCTCGATCTCTCCAAGGAGGATCCGCGCGTCGTCGAGCGCTACGGCAGCGGTGATCCGACAGTGTTCATGGACGAGAACGGCGCGCCGCGGGTGCCGCAGAGCATGCTCGTCGCCCGGCGCCTGATCGAGGCCGGGGTTCGCGTCGTCACCCTCAACTACAGCAAGTGGGACTGGCACGGCGGCCCCGGCAATTCGATCTTCAAGCGTGAGGCGGAGGATTTCCCCGTCTTCGACCAGGCGCTCTCGGCGCTCGTCGAGGATCTCCACGCCCGCGGGCTCTCCGACGACTGTGCGGTCGTCGTGTGGGGAGAGTTTGGGCGGACGCCGAAGATCAGCGACATCGTCGGCCGCGATCACTGGCCGCAGGTCAACTGCGCCTTCCTCGCCGGCGGTGAGATGCGGCATGGGCAGGTGATCGGCGCTACCGATCGGATCGGCGCCGAGGCAACGGCCCGCCCCGTCACCTTCGGCGATGTCTACGCCACCCTCTTCCATCACCTCGGGATCGACGTCCAGACGACGACGCTCACCGACAACCAAGGACGCCCGCAGTATCTTGCCGACGATGGCGGGCAATGCCTCCGGGAATTGGTCTGAGGCAGGTTCTGTCTTGCTGCGATTCGGTCACGTGATCGGCCAGAAGGAGGCGAGGGCCATCGTGGCGAGGAGGCCGACGGTTCCCTCGATCGCCACCATCACGCTCGCCGTCTTCAGCGTCTCCGTCTCGGTCATCCCGGTCATTCGCGCAATCACCCAAAAGCCGCTGTCGTTCATCCACATGCCCGGCTTCGATCCGCAGCCGATCGCCAGGGCCACGTAGACCTCGTGATAGGGAAGGCTAGCGGCATCGGCGATCGGCGCGATGATCCCGACGGCGGTGATCATCGCCACGGTGGCCGACCCTTGCGCCGCGCGGATCAGCACCGTCACCCCCCAGGCGATCGGGAGAAGAAGGAGAGCTTGCTCCGGCACCGCCGCGGCCGCCAGTTCGGCCATCCCGGCCTGGCGGAGCGTGGCGCCGAGTGCCCCACCGGCGGCGATCACGAGGATGATCTCCCCCCCCTCGAGCACCGCGGCGGCGACGGCTTGACGAACCTTCTCCCGGCTCGCCCCCGGCCGGTAGGCGAGGAGGAGGATCGCGGCGGTGGCCGAGGCAGTGAGGGCGAGATTCTTGTCGCCGACGAAGTGGATGATGCGGGCGACAGAGGCCGGGATCACGGTCATCGAGTTGACGGCCGAATCGGCGCTGATGAGCACCACGGGGAGGAGGATTGGGAGGAGCGAAGCCCACAGCGGCGGGAGTTCCCCCCCGGCCTCCGTGCCGGGGCGCTGTTTGCCGGCCTCCGTGCCCGGAACGTCATCCCCTGCCGTCCGCAGCGGGATCGCGAAACGCCGGTCGGCCCACGTGGCATACCCGAAGCCGGCCAGGGCCGCGATCGCGCCGACGATCATCCCCTGTCGCATCATCAGGGCGATGTCGATTCCCATCTCGTCAGCGACAAACAGCGGCCCCGGGGTGGGCGGGACGAGCGAGTGGGTCATCGTCGCCCCGGCAACGATCGAGAGGACGAGGAGCACTCCGTGCCGCCGCGTCTCGCGCCAGGAGGCTTTGGCCAGGGGGAGGAGGAGATAGAAGACCGCCTCGGCAAACATCGGAATGCCGAGGAGGAATCCGGCCCCAAGGAAGGCAAACGCCGCCCTCCTCTGCCCCACGAGCCGCTCGATCGCGGCCACGATCCGCTCCGCCCCACGGGCCTCCATCAGGCATTGCCCGAGGATCGAAGCCATCGCGATGAGGATCCCGATGTCGTGGGCCGTCTTCCCGAAGCCCTCGGCGACCCTGCGGCCGATCGGGAGGGCCACTGCTTCACCGAGCCGGTCGGGCGGGGTCAGCGCCGCCACGACCAGCGCCGTCACGATGAGGACGAGGAACGGATGAAGCCGCGCCCACAGCACGCCGGCGAGGACGAGCAGCATCGCGACAGTGAGGATCACGAGTGGAGGCAAGGAGCCGTTTCCCGGAGGGGCGAAGGGAAGACTACACTGCCTGACCTGATTCCGGTGTCGTCCCTCGGGCCAATTCCGATGGCTTTTTTCTCCCCCGTCCCTACGCCGAAGTCGCCCGAGCAGCTCCGTTCGCGGCGTTGGTTCGCGCCGGATGACCTGCGGAGCTTCGGCCACCGCAGCCGGATCGCGCAGATGGGGTATTCCGGCGAAGAGGTCCGCGATCGCCCCGTGATCGCGATCCTCAATACCTGGAGCGACCTGGCCCAGTGCCACACGCATTTCCGCCAGCGCGCCGACGAGGTGAAGCGGGGCGTCTGGCAGGCGGGGGGATTTCCGGTCGAGATTCCGGTCCTCGCGCTCTCGGAGATGTTCGTCAAGCCGACGGCGATGTTCCATCGCAACCTCCTTGCGATCGAAGTCGAGGAAGTGTTGCGGAGCCAACCGATCGACGGCGTCGTTCTCATGGGAGGCTGCGACAAGACCGTTCCGGGGCTCCTCCTCGGTGCGATCTCCGTCGATCTCCCCGCCATCTTCCTCCCCGCCGGGCCGATGCTCGCCGGCCGGTTTCGCACGACGCGCCTCGGGAGCGGAACGGATGTGTGGAAATACTGGGCCGAGCGTCAGGCCGGCTGCCTGTCGGAGTGTGCCTGGCGGCAGATTGAGGAAGGCATCGCTCGCTCCCCCGGCACCTGCATGACGATGGGGACGGCCTCGACGATGGCCGCGATCGTCGAGACGCTCGGACTCGCGCTCCCCGGCTCGGCGACGATCCCCGCCGTTCATTCGGCCCATGCCCGCCTTGCCGCCGAGTGTGGCCGCCGCGCGGTGGGGCTGGTGTGGGAAGACCGGCGCCCCGCCACGATCCTCTCACCGCAAGCCTTCGAGAATTGCGTCATCGCCGACATGGCGCTGTGTGGATCGACCAATGCCATCGTCCACCTCATCGCGCTGGCCAGGCGCGCCGGCGTCCCCCTTTCGATCGATGATTTCGACCGGATCTCTCGCGAGGTGCCGGTGATCGCGAACCTGCGCCCCGCCGGCGAATACCTCATGGAGGATTTTCATGACGCCGGTGGGGTGCCCGCGTTGCTTTCGCGTCTCACTTCCAAGCTCCACCTCGATGCCCCCACTGTCACCGGCCGGACGCTCGGGGAAAACATCGCTGGCGCTGAGGTTCTCTTGGAGGAGGTGATCCGCCCGCTCGAGAGGCCGCTCGACCGGGCCGGTGGCACGTTCGTTCTCCGCGGCAACCTCGCCCCCGACGGCTGCGTCATCAAGCCGACCGCCGCCGACCCGCGTCTTCTCGTGCATTCGGGCCCCGCCCTCGTCTTCGATTCCTACGCCGATCTCAAGGCCCGCCTCGATGATCCCGACCTCGCCGTGACCCCCGACCATGTCCTCGTCCTGCGCAACGCCGGCCCCGTCGGCGCTCCCGGGATGCCTGAGTGGGGGATGCTCCCGATCCCGAAGAAACTCCTCGAGGCGGGCGTCCGCGACATGGTGCGGATCTCCGACGCCCGGATGTCGGGAACGAGCTACGGCACCTGCGTGCTCCATGTCGCCCCTGAGTCGGCCGTCGGGGGGGCGCTGGCGCTGGTGCACGACGGCGACCGGATCGAGCTCGACGTTCCCGGTCGGCGGATTCACCTCGCCGTCGATGATGCCGAACTCGCCCGCCGCCGTGCCGGTTGGACGCCCCCCCCGCCCCGCCATGCCCGCGGCTACGGCAAGCTCTACCACGACCAGGTCACCCAGGCCCCGGACGGCTGCGACTTTCGCTTCCTCGAAGCCGGCCCGCCGCCGCCAGAGCCGGATATCTTCTAGGGCGCGGTCGCATCACGGCTGCCCCTTTGAATCGAGAGTTCATTGATGATCACTTCGCCCCTCTCCGCTGCCCATCTCGCCACCTCTGTGATGGCGGTGCCGCCACTCTCGCGCCGGCTCGACTTCACGCTCAACGAGGGGGCCAACGAGCGCATCATCCGCCACCTCGAGGCCGGGGGCGTGCGGCTCCTCCTCTACGGCGGCAATGCGAATCTCTACCACGTGCCGCTCTCGGAGTACGAGCCGCTCCTCGCGATGCTCGCTCGGATCGCCGGCCCCGACACGCTTGTCATTCCCTCGGCCGGGCCGTCGTACGGGATGCTTGTCGATCAGGCGAAGATCATCCGCCGGTTTGCCTTCCCGACGGTGATGGTGCTCCCCCAGCAGGGGCTCACGACGAGCGTCGGCGTCGCCACGGGAATCCGACGGTTCGTCGAGGCCTCCGGCGTGCCCGCCCTTCTCTACATCAAGCACGACGGCTTCATCGAGCCGGAGGAGGTGGCGGCCCTCGATCGGGACGGGCTCCTCTCTGGGATCAAGTACGCCACGGTCCGCAATGACGCCTCGGTCGATCCCTATCTCCGCCGGCTTGTCGAGGTCGTCGACCGCGCCAAGATTATTTCCGGGATCGGCGAGCAGCCGGCGATCATCCACACCCGTGACTTCGGGCTCGGAGGCTTTACGAGCGGCTGTGTCTGTGTGGCTCCGCGGCTCTCGCAGCAGATGCTCGCGGCGATGCGAGTCGGCGCGTGGGAGGAGGCGGATCGGATCCGCAGCGTGTTCCGGCCGCTCGAAGATCTTCGCAACGCAATCAATCCGATTCGCGTCCTCCACCGGGCCGTCGAGGGGGCCGGAATTGCCCCGACCGGGCCCCTCCTTCCTCTCCTCTCGAACGTCGAGGTGGAACACGAAGCCGCCATCGATGCGGCCGCCTCGGCCCTCCTTGCGGCCGATCGTGCCGCGTCAGCCTGAACCTCCGGAGCCTGTTCCCATGAAAACGATCGCTTTCCTCGGCACCGGCCGGCTCGGCAGCGGGTTTGTTCACAGGCTGCTCGGGCTCGGCCACACCGTGCATGTCTGGAATCGCTCCCCAGCGGCGGCGAACGCCCTCGAAGCCCACGGTGCCCGGGCCTTCGCCACGGCGGCCGAAGCGATCGCAGGCGTCGACCGGGTCCATTTGGCCCTCGCCGATGACGCGAGCGTCGACGCCGTTCTCGAGCCGCTTGTCGACCTGCTTCCCGCCACCACGTGGATCATCGACCACACGACGACGGCACCGACGCCGACCGGCGCCCGCGGCCGGGCCTGGGCCGCACGGGGGAAGACCTATCTCCACGCTCCGGTCTTCATGGGGCCGGCCAATGCTGCCGAGGGCTCGGGGATCATGCTCCTCTGTGGCGATCCGCAGGCGTGCGCCGTCGTCCTTCCCGATCTCGAGACGATGACCGGGAAGGTGTTTGAGATGGGGGCCGATCCGGCTCGGGCGGCGACCTTCAAACTCGTCGGCAATCTGTCGCTTTTGGGGATGACGGCGCTTGCCGGCGACATCGTCCGCCTCGCGGCAGCAGCGGGCGTCGAGCCGGAAGATGCGGTGTCGCTGTTCAAGGCCTTCAACCCCGGCGCGATGTTCCCGGCCCGGGCGGCGAAGGTGGCCAGCGGTCCCTTCGAGCCGGCGTCGTTTACCGCGAGCATGGCGAGGAAAGACGTCCGGCTGATGATCGAGGAGGCCGCCCGCGGGGGTGTCGAGCTCACCGTCATGCCGGCC
>CAJAYZ010000948.1 GCA_903949225.1 uncultured Planctomycetaceae bacterium | reverse complement strand
CCTCCCCCTCCCCGGCCCGCGCCGCCACATCGAGGCTGCCGAGCCAATCGGCGGCTCGGGCGTCGCCGAGCACTCCCAAGCCGCCGAGGCCAAAAGTCCGCCGCAGCCCAGCCCACGCCCGCGGGGCGAGGCGGGAGGCGATCGCGGCGACGAGGATTGCAAGAAACGGGAGATACCAGAATGCCGCGAACGAGTTGCCGAGCCACCGCAGGGCCGTCATCCAGGGAGATTCCTCCATCCCGAAGTCGCTGAAGATCATCTTGAACATCGGCACGATCTTGACCATGAGGATGAGGAGGACGGGCAGGCTCAAGAGGATGAGCGTCGCCGCATACCCCAGACCCCAGCGGATATCGCGCTCCACCGGTTCGGCCGAGGCCGCCGGTGCGCTAAAGCCGGCGAGCGCTTCGGTGGCATCGCCATGGAGCGTCGTTGCTACGGCCAGCGCCGTCGCATCCTGCGGGCGGAGGGCTCCGCGCACCCGCGAAAGCGCCGCATCGAGCGGCATGCCTGCAGCCACGAGCTTGGCGAGCTTCCTCACTCTCGCCGCCTGCCAGCCACGTTCATCGGCGGCCCAGGCCTCGAGGAGCGGGGCGAGCGGGAGCCTCTCATCGAGCCCCAAGGCGAGCAATTCCGCCAGCGCCCGCCGCTGCCCCGACGACGTCGGCAGAAAGATGCCGAAGAGCCTGGGAAAGAGCCCCTGCCGCGGCGCGCGGGAATCGGTCCCGCGCGTGGCGAGCAACTTGGCAAAGGTGGGGAAAAGCGACATCGGGGCACCGGAAGCAACGGCGTCAGGACAGGTCGGTGACCAATTTGATCAGCGGCATGAACAGGGCGAGGACCATGAGGAAGACAAGAAGGCCGGTGATGAATACGGCCACCGGCCCGAGGCACCACGAGATCCAGGAGCGACTGGCGGCGAGGCGGAGGGCGTGGCAAGTGGCGATCCGGTCGAGGAGCCGGACCCGCGTGGCGGCGGACATATTCCCATCGAGGGCGTGGCGCACGGTCGCGGAAAGCCACCGTGGCTGCTGGTCCGCTGCTGCCATGGCGTCCTGTGATTCGACCGCACGGCTCGCCACGGCGAGTGCCACCGGCTGTGGCACCTCCGCAGCGAGGAGATCGGCGGCGAAGCGGGCGAATCGCCCCGACTGCGCGAACCGGCCGCCGGGGAGGCGGAGCCACGAGGGCCACCAGCGGCCGGCTGTCAGCCACAGCGCCGTCGCCACGGCCGCCGCGGCGAGCAGCACCCCCCAACCCTCCCTGAGAAAGTGGGAGAATCCGATCAGCGCCTCGGTGATCAGCGGCAGCCGCATCCCGAAGTCGGAGAGAATCTTCTCAAACTCTGGCACGACAAGCAGGGCCAGAAACGACGTCACGGCAACCGCCAGGAGTGTCACGAAAAACGGATAAACCAGCGGCAGCCACCACCGACTCTTCGTATCCTCCGTCACGACCACATCGACGGCCCGGGCGAGAAAGGCAGCTTCCGAGGCCCCGTCACCAGTCGTTGCGCCGGGGGCCGCGGCGGTGAGGAGCGGGATCCAGATGTCGGGATCGTGCTCGAGCGCCCGGCTTGCCCGTGAGGCATCCCCCGCGGCGAGCGTCTCGCAGAGCTCGTCCCAGGCAGCGCGACGGCGCGGCGAGAGTTCAGCGCCCACGGCCCGGAGCGCCGGGATGATCCCGCCGCCGACTTCGAGCGCACGGCCAATCCAGGGGCCGAGCGCGGCTGTGGCGGCAGAGGCGGCGGTGGTCTTGGGGGGAGTCATGGGTGGGTTTTTCCGCGGAGCGTCAGCGGCTGACCGAGGCTTCGGAGATCGCCATGAAAAAATCGATCGCTGGGAGGAAGAGAACGAGGGCATAGGCGAGGACGGCAAGGCCGGCGATGACGAGCGCCACGACGATCCTCCCGAACTGGCGCGCGTCGCCGTCGCGCCGGGCAGCACGCGCCCGGGCCACTCTGGCCGCCTGCCGCAGGGCCTCTTCCCGTGGCACGCCGCCGAGATCGAGGCCGGTGGCCCAGGGGATGAGCGGGGGCGTGGAGGCGGCCGACCCGATTCCGAACGCATCGGCCACAGCTTTGGCCTCCTCGGGGAGGACGCCAGCGTCGGCTAGCGCCGCAAGCGTCTCGCACCCCAGCGCCGCCCGGAGCGAATCGGGCCCGACCGATCGGGAGCGGCGCGCCGTCGCAGCCCACCAGGCCACGGCGAGCGCCGCGATCATGACCGCCAGGAGCCAGGGCGCGGCAGAGCGGGCGGCCTCGAGGAGCCCCAGGCCACTCCCCGGCCGGACGTGGAACTCGGCATACACCCCTTCAAAGAGCGGCGTGAGCCCCGCCCCCAGAAGCGCCGCACCGAGGGCCGCGCCGGCACAGACAAGCGCCGGATAAAACCACGGCCGCCAGGCTCCACGGGCCCGCGTCGCCGCGTCTTGCCCGGTGCGGACGGCCGCTTCGAGAACCTTGTCGGCATCGGCCCCGAGCCGCACCGCCTCGGCCAGGGCCGCCGTTGCGGCTGGGCCGGCCCACGCCACCGGGAGCCCAGCCGCCTCGAGCCCTGCGGCCCGGGCGCGGAAGGCCGCGGTGGGATCGGAGTGGGCAGCGGCGGCCATGCGTCACCGGAGACGAGGGAATGGGGGAAGAAAATTCTTCCTCCCCCACCCCCAAGGAGACGCGGGCACGGTCGTTTTGTATGCCACAAAACGCCGCTTACTTCAGCTCGATCGCGATCGGCTCCGAGGCCGCCCCGTTGCTGCCGTGCTCGGCGTGGCCATCGTCGCAGCAAGCTTCTTGCT
>CAJAYZ010000947.1 GCA_903949225.1 uncultured Planctomycetaceae bacterium | reverse complement strand
GTCGGGCTTGTGTCGGCGCCGAGCGCCTGCCGGAAGGCTGCGACCACCAGCATCGAGGCGGCGAGCCACGAAACAAGCCTGCTTTGTGCCGATCGTCGCCGCGTCATCAATGCCCCCCTGATAAAAGCGCCCGTGAATTGGTGGCCTTCGCCATCCCCCCATCGTAGCACCGCCGTGAAGGGGGATTGTCACGCGGTTCCCGGGGCGTGGCTGGGGAAATCGACGTAGCCGCGGGCGCCCTGCGGCGTCCACCAATATGCCATGTCGGGCAAGTCGGCGAGGGGCCAGCCGTGGCGGAAGCGCTCGACGAGATCGGGGTTAGCCATGTAGGGGCGGCCGAAGGCGACGAGGTCGGCGGCGCCGAAATCGATCGCCGCCTCGGCCGCCTCGAGGGTGTAGCCGCAGGCGGCGACGAGCGGGCCGTGGAAGACGGCGCGAAACTCACGAAGAGTCATCGGCGTGCCCTTCTCGTGGAAGCCGAAGGCGAGGCCGTCGACAACATGGAGATAGGAGAGGGCGTGGCGGTCGAGAAGTTCGGCCGCGCGGAGGAACTGCTCGCGGTAATCGGGCGAGCCCATGTCGTTGAAGACACCGTTGGGGGAGAGCCTGACGCCGACGCGGTGGGCCGGCCATTCCGCCGCCACCGCTTCGACCACCTCGTCGAGGAATCGGCAGCGGTTCTCGAGACTGCCGCCGTAGGCGTCGGCGCGATGGTTGGTGCGTGCTTGGAGAAACTGGTCTATTAAGTAGCCGTTGGCGGCATGAACCTCGACGCCGTCGAAGCCCGCCGCGCGGGCGCGCCGAGCGGCGAGCCGATAGTCTTCAACCGTCGCCCTGACCTCATCGGTGGAGAGCGCCCGGGGCGTTTCGTAAGGCTTCTTGCCCTGGGGCGTATAGATCCCGTTACCGTTGATGGCGATTGCTGACGGGGCGACGGCGGGATGGCCGTCGTGGTAGTCGCTGTGCGAGGCCCGCCCCATGTGCCAGAGCTGGAGGAAGATCTTCCCGCCGGCGGCATGGAGGGCGTCGGTGATCCTGCGCCAGCCCGCCTCCATCGCGCCTGTATAGATCCCGGGAGATTCCACCCAGCCGTTGGCCTGCGGCGAGATCGTCGTCGCCTCCGACACGATCAAACCTGCCGAGGCCCGCTGCACGTAGTATTCGCGCATCAGGTCGTTGGGGATCCGGTCAGGGCCCGAGCGGGCCCGCGTCAGGGGCGCCATGACAACGCGGTTGGAAAGCTCGAGATCGTGGAGGCGGTAGGGATCGAGGAGGCGGGGCATAGTGACTCGTGGAACGGATGGGAACGGGAAGGGAATCGAACGTGAGCGTGCGGTCAGTCGTTGGCCAGTGAGCGGCTCGCGCCTCAGCGCGGGGCCGGCTCCTCCACCGGTTTCTTGCCGTCGACCGGATCGATCGACTTGGACGGCTTGGTCGGGGCGTCGCCGATCGGAATCCCCTCGATGATCCGCTTCGTGAGCTCGCCGCGGGCGATGCCCAGCTCCTCTTTGTCGAGGGTGCCGTCGCCGTTGGCATCGAAACGCTTGTGGACAAACCCGAGGACGGTGTTCTTCACCATCGGGCCGTTCTCCTCGAGCTGCTTCATCGTCTCGTCGAAGGCGGTCTTCCGCTCGGCCGGATCGAGCGTGCCGTTGCCGTCGGCGTCGAAGCGACGGAGCATGAACTGCCGCAGCTGCCCCTGGATCTCGCTCCCCTTCTTCTTCATCTCACGAAGAGCCTCGGCTCGCTCCTCGTCATCGAGCCGGCCGTCGCCGTTTTTGTCGAAGCGCTTCATCGCCTCGTCCTTGAGCCGGTCGGCGGCCTTGCCGAGGAGCCCCCCGAGCCCCTTCCGTGCCGGTTCCGCGTCGGTCTGGGCGGCGGCGGGAAGGGCCAGGACGAGCGTCGTTACAAGTGCGGCCAGAAGGGGAACGAGCGGGCGGGGCATGGAAGAAGTCTCCGGGGGCCGGCAGGGGCAACGCTTCAGCCTACCGACCGAGCCCCGGGCCGGACACACCGATCCGCCTCGCCAAGGGGGCGTGTTGCAACGTGAACTGGGAGGGGCATGAGTTTTTCGGTTGATTTCTCGGGGAAGTGGCTGGCAGCGCTCTTGCCCTCGCTCCCGAAAGCACCTCCTCAAGCTGCGGATCGATGCTGGAAGTGGCTCCCTTCTCGGCTGCTCGCGGCGGCCCCAACGGGAGCAATACCGCCGGGAAGGACCCCGGCATCGGCGCGATCGCCGGGGATCCCCCCCTACGTTGCCGTTCCCCATGCCTCGAGCGTCGGCCTCCGCCCCGGCTACTTCGGCGGCAGCTACCTCGGCACGAAGACCAATCCGTTGGAGGGCGACGCCGATCCCAGCGCCGGCCACTTCAAGGTGCGCAATCTCCATCTCGCCGCCGGGATCACCCTGGGGCGATCCATGCTCATGCCGATGACACTCGATCCTGTCGCCAAGAAAAGCCGGTCCGCGGATGGCAGGCCCGCTCGGTGGCATGCCGTGCTTCTTGGTTGGGGAGTGCGAGCAGTGTTCAAAGGCGTCGCCGCCGGCCGAAGTGGTGCCGTCGCGTCCTATCGAGCGGTGTCGATGGCTCGCTGGAAGTGGTTCCTGACGTCCGCGTTTTCGCCATGCTCTGCGAGGTATCGCACGTGGAGCGTGATCCTCGGATCGCTCATGTCGGCCAGCCACAAGTCAACGGCATCGGTGACATCGTGAGCCCCGAGAACGCCGCTGGCGATCTCCCACAGGTACGGCATCAGGCAGCATGCCGTGACTTTGTCGGCAAGAGCGAGTGCCTCAAGATCGTTCAGCATGTGCGACATGCGCGAGGCGTCGTCTTGCGCGAGACCGGAATCACATGTAGTCATGGCTTGAACGATGCGCCGCATCATTACCGCATCGCTGGTCGCGGCGACCAGAGGCACCAAAACATCAGTGCCATGCGTCGCGGATCGAATGGAGGTAGCCAGTTGCCCTGCGTCGTGCGCACAAAGTGGGCCCTGTCCAAACACGCCATCGCTCTGATCCTTCACGCGATCAGCGGACCATGTCACGAGGTCGCCGCCGGGAACGGAGATGACCCGTGTGCCATCGCTGCCGACAATCTCCCACGCTTCGAATTGCGGATGTGGGTCCACACGTAGTGTGAGGCCGCTTGTGAAGACGATCTCCAGCCGTCCGGTCCTCGTGGCCGTCGCGGAATGCACGCGATCATGCAACAAGGCCAGCAGCGGCCCGCATTGAACGGATTTCTCCAGGTCGTACGACGCGGTCACCGGTCCGTTGGTCGTGGTGAATGGCATGCCAATCCGAAGCGAAAACCAAGGCTCGTCTTCACGGAGTTCGATGCAGAACGCGAAATCAAACCGCAGTTGTGTGACCTGTCTGCCATTGAGCGGAAGCAGCAGCGTGTCGAAGTCGGTCATCGGTCACTCGTTCTCGAAGTAGCTTGGGTAGTGGTCCGTCATCGTCTCCCAGGTGACGCTCGTTTTCCATCCATCCATCCATC
>CAJAYZ010000946.1 GCA_903949225.1 uncultured Planctomycetaceae bacterium | reverse complement strand
CCTCAGGCCGCGTCAGGAGCGGGATCTCGGCCATCTGGGCCAGATACATCCGGATCGGATCGTTGCCGGCGTTGGACGGCGCGCTGGTGATCGCCTCGTCGCGTCGAGGCGCCGCCTTGGCCTTCGCCGCCGGGCCCTTGACGGCCGCCACGATCGGCGCGGGGGGCTCGTCGAGGAGATCGATTCCCTTTTCCTCGAGAGCGACAAGCAGAGCGTCGATCTTCTCGGGGTCAACCGCCTCGTCAGGGAGGTAGGAGTTGACCTGATCGAAGGTCAGGTAGCCCTGGGCACGGCCGGTGGCGATGAGGTCGGCCAGTTCGTTGTCTTGGGCCGGCACCGGGCCTGCCGCCTGGAAGGGAAGGATGTCGGGCCCGGCCTCGGCGGAGGCGTCGACACGCCCGTCGACGGGCGCACCGCCATCGGGCTGCCGCGGCGTCGGGTCGTGGGGTGTCCCTGAGGACGGGGTCTGTGCCATGGGGTCGTTTGACATGCGCATCCTGACTACCTGCTTCTTCATCGGTGGTCTCCTTCACCATTCTACCGTCACTCGCGTACCGCCCCCCGGCGCTTCCCGGCCGGGGCCGGGATTCGCCGATCGCAGTCAACGAGACGGGCACCTTCACCCATCCTTGGGATCGGTCATGCCCTGAGCTTCCCGCCGCGTGGCGACGAGTTGCTCCAGAAGTTGCGCCTCGGCATCGGCATCGAGGCTCGAGGATTTGAGTGTGCGGATGCCGGCGGCCACGTCCCGATTCGCGCGACGCTGCCGCAGCGCGTCCTCGAGATGGGAGAGGCGGTCGGCGGCAGTGGCCGCGTTGCTCGAGTGGATACTCGAGTCAACGGCGACCAAGAGGCTGTGGAGCGCCGGATCGGTCAGTTCCAGGAGCAGGCCTCCGAGACTGACCTCGCGCCCTTCGGCGTGCATTCGCCGCGCCGTCTCGAGCACGGTGCGGCTAGCGCGATGTTCGAGATCGTCGGTGGGAATCTCGCGGATCACTAGCCCCGTCGCCTCAGGCACTCCGACGAGAACTTCGAGCACTTCCCGATCCCAGGCCGGGAGGCGGGTCGGAGTAACAGGGTGGAAGCGCTCGACGCGGGGCTCGCCGTCCCCGTCGGCCGCTGGCATGCGGGCGGAGAAGTCTGATCGGAGGGCTGAGAGCCGGCCGAGGAGCGCCTCGCGCGACAAGCCGAAGCGGCGCGAGAGCCGACCGAGCACCTGATCCTCGCGCAAGCGCCGCTGCGACGGGGCGAGCGTGGAGCGGTCGGAGACGCGAGACAGCGCCACCAGCACGCTCTCGACCGCGGCCAGGGCGGCATCGTCGCCCTTCCCGGCCACCTTCGCTGCTGCCTCCTCGAGCCGGTAGTCGAGGGCATCGACCGCCGACTCGACAAGCGCTTCAAACGCCTCGCGCCCCTGCTCGAGGGCAAACTCGCAAGGATCGACGCCGTCGGGCATGCGGGCGATGCGGATGTCGATCGGCTCGGCGAGGAGGACGTCGAGGACCTCATCGGCCCGTTTCCGCCCCGCCTCGTCGCCGTCGAGGACAATGACGAGACGATCGGCGTAGCGGCGGAGGAGCTTGGCGTGACGCTCGCCGAGCGCCGTGCCGAGGACGGCGACGACGTCATCGCACCCCACCTGCCGGGCCGCGAGGCAATCGGTGTAGCCCTCGACGACGACCGCCCGCCCGGTGCGGGCCATCCCGTCGCGCGAGCTGTCGAGGCCGTAGAGGAGCGAGCTCTTCGAGAACACCGGCGTCTCGGGGGAGTTGATGTATTTCGCTCCTTCGGTCGATCCGGGGAGGACGCGGCCGCCGAAGGCGACGCAGCGCCCCTGCGGATCGCGGATCGGGAACATCACCCGGTCGCGGAAGCGGTCGTAGTGGCCGCCGCGCTCCTGCCGCTCGATGGCGAGGCCAGCACGGGCGAGCAGATCGGCGGAGAATCCCGCCGCCGGCGCCTGCCGGAGGAGCCAATCCCAGGCCGCCGGCGCGTAGCCGAGTTGGAATCGCTCGATCGTCTCAAGGGTCAGGCCGCGGTCGCGGAGGTAGGCCCGGGCCGGTTCGGCGTCGGGGGCGCGGCGGAGGTGGTCAGCGAACCGGTCGCAGGCCCACGTGAGCAGTTTGTGGAGTGATTTCCGCTCGTCGACCGGCAGCGCGCCCCGTCCGCGGGGGAGATCGATGCCGGCCCGCTCGGCGAGTTGCTCGAGGGCCTCGCGGAATTCGATCTTCTCCATCCGCATCAGAAAGCTGTAAACGTCTCCGCCGATGTCACACACCCAGCAGCGGAACGTCTGCCGCTCGGGATTGACGTTGAAGCTCGGCTTCGAGTCGTCGTGCCAGGGGCAGAGGCCGACGAAGTTCTTTCCCTGCCGGCGAAGGGTGACGTAGGAGGCGACCAGATCGGCGATATCGGTGGCGTCGCGGACGCGCTCCTTGATGTCGTCCCCTTCCAGCCGCGACGTGGCGAGGTGACGCTGTGCGGCCGCGCCGACGATCGGGCGGCCCGGCATCGGGCCGTCCGGCGGCTTCGGCGCGGTGGTGTCGAATCGACGTTCGTCACCCGGCATCGTCATCTGCACCCCTGTTCGCCGCGGCGCCTGTCGAGCAGTCGCACGGCCCTCGTTCGAACCCGTCCGGCGTTTGCGACCTGAGACGCCATCGCTCACGGCCGTCAGCAAGTCACCGCCGCAATCTAGGACGCCCCCTGAAGAGGGTCAATTCCACATTCGTCCTGCGCATCCTCTCCAAACTCCGCCGTCGGGATCACCCTTGACGGCCGCTTCGCAACCGGCTTTCGGCCCGGTCTTGGCCGGTCATGGCCAGTTGTGCGGGGCACCGCTGTGCGGAGGATGCGCGGCGTCAAGCAAGGGCGAAGGAACGCACGATCAGCCGTGCGTCAACGTGCGGCGCCGAGAAGACGCTGGACGCTGTCGAGGAGCCTGTCCATCGCAAATGGCTTGCGGATGTAGTCGTCGACGCCGAGCATCTCGGCGTAGGCCTTGTGGCGGCTCCCCTCGTTGGCGGTGATCATGATCACGCGCACCGGCACAGGATGGCTGCGGCGGAGCCGCTCGAGGACGAGGAATCCGCTCCGCTTCGGCATCATCATGTCGAGGACGACGAGATCGGGATT
>CAJAYZ010000945.1 GCA_903949225.1 uncultured Planctomycetaceae bacterium | reverse complement strand
CTGTGGTTGTCGAGGCGCCTTGAGCATCGTGGTGAGACTTGAGCATCGTGGTGAGACTTGAGCATCGTGGTGAGACTTGAGCGTCGCGGTGAGATGTGATCGATGTCGCGTGGCGACGCATGGGCGTCCGTGTGCGGGCCCGAGTCGGGCCTGCAGAGTTCCGAACGAGGAGAGAGGCTTCCGATGAGCATCAACCGTTTCCGCACCGTCGTCACGCGCCTGCTTGCGGTTCCAGCCGCGGCTCTGCTCGGCCCCGCCGTGCTCCTCGCCGACGGCCTGCCGATCACGGCGCCTGAGCGCACCGACGCTGTGCGCTTCCAGGACGAGATCCTCCCGATGCTCTCCGCCAACTGCACCGCCTGCCACAACGCGAAAATCCACGAGGGGGGACTGATCCTCGACTCCCTCAAGGCGATCCTCACCGGCGGCGATTCCGGCCCCGGCGTGATCGCCGGCAAGGCGGCAGAGAGCCCCGTCTTCCTCCGCTCGGCCCACCTCCAGGAGGACTTCATGCCTCCGCCGGAGAACAAGGTCGGCGCCCAGGCGATGAGCCCCGCGCAGCTTGGGCTCCTCGAGCGTTGGATCAGCGAAGGGGCCGCCGCCGGCCCGGCCATCGCGAAAAAGCCGATCCACTGGCGGCCGATCCCGGCTGGGACCGGCGGAGTGCTCGCCGTGGCGATGAGCAACGATGGCCGCGTCACCGCCGCCGCCCGCGGAGGGCGATTGAGTGTCTACGACAGCAGCACCGGCGCCCTCCTGGGGGCGCTTGTCGACCCGGCCACGGCCGACGCTCCGGCTGCCGCCGACAGCGCCCATCGCGACACGATCCTGTCGCTGGCAATCTCCCCCAACAACGACCTGCTCGCTTCGGCGTCATTCCGGACCGTCAAGCTCTGGGAGCGGTCGCGGGCAACGCGCCTTGCAGAAGTGGCGGAGACGGTGGGAGTGACCTCGATCGCCTCCGCAGCCGGCACCGCCGCCGGCGGCCGCCCCGACGGCGCCGTGATCCTCATTGATGCCTCGAGCGGCGCCCTCCGCCGGGCGTTCAGGGCCCACACCTCGGCCGTCGCCGCGGTGACCCTCTCGGCCGACGGGGCCACGGTTTACTCGGCCGGCGCCGACGGCAGCATCGTCGCGACCAATGCGGCCGATGGGAACGTGACGGGGCGGTTCATGCGGCCGGCCGGGATCCGTGCCCTTGCCGTGACCGCCGGCGGAGCGCAACTGGCCGTGGCGGAAGCCGACGGCGTCGTGCGCACGTTTTCCCTCCCCCTTCCCGCCCCGCCGGTCGATCCGGTCGCGGCGGCGCCGAAGCCGATCAAGGAATTGAACGCCGGCGCCGGTCCGGTGGCGGCGCTCGCCGACACCCCCACACTCTCCGGCCACCTCCTCGCCGGTGGCGCCGACGGGACGGTCCGCCTCTGGAATATCGAGGGGGCAGCCGTCGTTCGCCAATTCGCTCATGGTGGCGCCCTGGGTGGCATGGCGCTCAAGCCCGATGGCTCGCGGCTGACCACCGTCGGCACGGTGCCGGGCGTCAAGCTTTGGAACGTCGCCGACGGGGCGATCGTGGCCGAGTGGAAGGGGGATGTGCGGATCGCCGAGCAGCTGCGACTGGCCGAGATTGATTCGGCCGTCCGCAAGCAGGACGTCGAATACGGCAAGGCCCTAGTGACCGCCGCCGAGAAGGCGATTGAGGCGGCCAACACGGAAATGACGCAGTCAAACGAGAAGCTCGCCGCCGCCGACAAGACGCTCGGCGAAAAGGCCGAAGTGGCGAAGACGGCGCTGGCCGCCGCGGATGAGGCTGCGACCCTGGCCCAGACGGCCGGCACGGCGCTCACCCAATCGACCACCGCCCACGAGGCGGCGACCAAGGCCGCAGCCGCTGTTGTGGCGGCGATGGAGGGGACGGTCGCCGGGAGAGACGCCTTCGCGCTGGTCGCAGCGTCGAGCGCCGGAGACGCTGCCGCCGCCGAGGCGCTCAAGAGCTTCGAGGCCGCCGCCGCCGCTGCCGCCGCCGCCCGGACCGCCGCCGATCAGGCTGTCACCCAGGCCGCCCAGCAGATCGAGCGTGCCAAGGCGAAGGCCGACGAGGCGACGAAGAAGATGGAGGAGATGAAGAAGGCCTCCACCGCCGCCGAGGATGCCCGCAAGGGGGCCGAAACGGCCGCCACGAGTGCCAAGCGCGCCGTCGAGTTTGCCCAGGCGCAGGTGACGCGCTCGAACGAAGACCTTCCCAAGCGGAAGGAAGAAGCGACGAAGTCGGAGACCGACGCGGTCGCCAGCGAAGCGGCCCGTCAGGCATTGGCCGAGCAAAAGACCGCCTCGGAGAAGCCGGCCGCTGCGGTCGCTTTCTCCCCTGATGGCAACTGGATCCTCTGTGCCGGAGCCGATGGCGTCTGCTCCCTCCATGGCGGCCAGGACGCGATCCCGCGCGATACCTGGGACGGCGGCGCCGGCGAATCGAAGGCGATCGTGGCATTCCTCGACAACGGCCGGGCCCTCATCGGCGGCGGTGCGACCGCGGCCGGGATCTGGCAGGTGACCCCGCGGTGGACGCTCGCCCGCACGATCGGCGGGGAGCTGACGCCGCCGGCAAGCGACGACGAGCCGGGCGTGCCGCCGATCGACGGCGTCACGGCGCTCGCCTTCTCCCCCGATGGCAAGACCCTCGCCACCGGCAGTGGCCGCGCCAGCCGCTCCGGCGAGATCAAGCTTTGGAACGCGGCCGACGGGGCGCTCGTCCGGGAGTTTGCCGCGCCGCACTCCGACGCCGTGACGGCGCTCGAGTTCTCGCGCGATGGGCAGTTCCTTGCCTCGGGGGCAACCGACCGCTTCGTGAAAGTCCACAGCGTTGCCGACGGGAAGCACATCAAGAGCTTCGAGGGGCACACCGGGCATGTCCTCGGCGTCGCCTGGCAGGCCAACGGCCGACGGCTTTCGAGCGCCGGGGCCGACAACGCGATCAAGGTGTGGGACGTCGTCACCGGCGAGCAGCAGCGGACGATCGCCGGGCTCAAGAAGGAAGTCACGGCGGTAAAGTTCATCGCTCCCGGTGAGGAAGTGATCGCCTGCTCCGGCGACCCGACGGTGCGGATCTACAACGCCGGCAACGGTGGCACCGTCCGCGAGTTCCCCGGGGCCGCCGACTTCGTCCAGACCGTGGCGGCCGGTCCGACGTGGCTCGCGGCCGGGTGCCAGGACGGCAAGCTGCGGATCTGGACGGTGGCCGACGGCAAGCTCGCCCACACTCTCGAGCCCTCCCCCGCCCCGGCGAAGCCCTGACCGGCAGCGGAAAGCGTTAAGAAAGCCGCATCGCTCAGGCGTCCATGGCCGCTTTTTTGGCCCGTTCACTGACGCCGTCAGAAATAACGCAACTTCTTGCTGACAGGGCACTTCGAACGCCGCCATCCAGCGGTTTAAGCCCCTATTTGGCCGCTTCTTTGGCCGGCTGGCAGCTGGCAGATCCACGCCCGCTCAGAGCAGTTCGGCGATCGCCGGCTTGTCGACGAGGTACTGCGGCCGGCCGGTGGCGTCGACGACCGTGAACGTCTGCGTGTCGATGCCGAGGTTGTGATAGAGGGTGGCGAGCACTTCCTGGACGTGGACGGGGCGGTCGGTGGCATGCTCGCCGAGCCGGTTGGTAGCCCCGATCACCTGCCCGGTGCGCATCCCGCCGCCGGCGAGGAGCGCCGTGCTCACCTGCGGCCAGTGGTCGCGGCCGGCATCCTTGTTGATCTTCGGCGTCCGGCCGAACTCGCCCCAGACCACGATCGAGACGTCGCCGAGCATCCCCCGGCTCTCGAGATCGTCGATCAGCGCCGAGAGCGCCTGATCGAGCTTCGGACCGTGGTCGCGCACCATGGCGAAGTTGCCACCATGGCTGTCCCAACGGCCGAAGGAGAGGCTGACGACCCGCACCCCCGCCTCAACGAGCCGCCGGGCGACGAGGAGATGATCGTTGCAGGTCGGGGCGCCGTCGTACTGGAATTGATACGGCTTGCCGTCGCCGTAGGCGGCGCGGACGGCCGGGTCTTCCTTGGAGATGTCGAGGGCGTCGAGGAGCTTCGAGCCAGTGAGGACGTCAAACGCCCGCTGCTCGAAGGCGTCCATCCCGTTGAGCGTGCCACTGGCGTCGACGTCGCGGCGGAGCTTGTCGACGCTCGAAAGCAGGCTGCGCCGGTCGGAGAGCCGCTCCAAGGAGACATCCTTGAGTTGCATGTTGGCCATGTCGGGGCCGTCGGGACGGAAGGGGCCGAAGGCGGGGCCGAGGAAGCCCGCCGTCCCCGAGTCAGACCAGGGGCCGTGCTGCGTCTTGGCGGCGAGCCCCACAAACGGCGGCACGGCCTTGTCGACCGGCCCCTGGATCTTGGCAACGGCGGCGCCGAGGGAGGGGCGGCCGCCGAGGGTTCGCAGGCTCGCCTCCGTCCAGCCGGTGTTGGTCTGGAAGGCGGCGTGGGCCCCGTCGCAGCCGACGATCGAGCGGATGATGGCGCACTTGTCGGTACGCTGCGCGAGGCGGGGAAAGACCTCGCAGATCTGGATCCCAGGGACATTCGTCGAGATCGGCTTGAACTCCCCCCGAACTTCGCTCGGGGCGTCGGGCTTGAGATCCCAGAGATCCTGATGGGGGGGCCCACCGCCGAGAAAGATGTTGATGACCGACTTGTGGGCCAGCTTTGAGCCCGCGCCGGCCGCAGCCTGGGCCGCTTCGAGGCGGTGGAGCCCGCCGAGCGAAAGCCCCCCCATCCCGAACGACAGGCCGCCGATGGCGAGGAAATCGCGCCGGCTGACACCGTCGCAGAAGCGCTTCTGACCGCCGCGGATCGTGAGCATGGTTGGCCCCCCTTGGATGTCCTCGGATTCTACCCCGGAAAACCCCGCTTGAATCCCTTTCCCCCCTCGACTCAGGCCCTGGCCCCCCTCGATCGACCTAAACCCATGGGCAGGAATGGCTTAGGATGACCGGAAGCGGTCAGGACGCTGCCAGATACCGCGCGAAGAGGAGAGTGCGGATGCCGTTCGTGCCGACAAGGTTGGTGCGGTAAAGTTGAAGTGTTGTCGCTGGAATGGGGCCGAGGCCAGAGCAAACGGGCAGGAACGGCCGGAGCCGGGCTGCCCTGCCGAGGCAGGGCTGGAGGAACACGCGATGCTCTCGATCGTTGACCAAAAAAGTGGCCGGGGCGTTCGGTTCTGCGACGGCCTCTCCCGGCGCGACATGCTCCGCATCGGCACGCTCTCCGTCGGCGGCCTCTCGCTGCCGCGGATCCTCGCCGCCGAGCAGGCCTCCGGCCGCCGGACGCACAAGTCG
>CAJAYZ010000944.1 GCA_903949225.1 uncultured Planctomycetaceae bacterium | reverse complement strand
TGTTCATGACGAGCACCTGATGGGCCTCGGCGAGTCCGAGCTCCCACGGCAGGCCGCAATGCATGATCGACGTCTGTGGGCTCGCCCCGGTGCCGCCGTCGTGGCCGGAGATGAGGACGACGTCGGCCTTCCCCTTCGAGACCCCCGCCGCCACCGTCCCCACGCCGACCTCCGCCACGAGCTTGACGCTGATCCGGGCGTGGTGGTTGGCGTTCTTGAGATCGTGGATCAGCTGGGCGAGATCCTCGATGGAGTAGATGTCGTGATGGGGCGGCGGCGAAATCAGCCCCACGCCCGGCGTGGAGTGGCGGATGCGGGCGATCTCCCGATCGACCTTGTGCCCGGGCAGCTGCCCCCCCTCACCCGGCTTGGCCCCCTGGGCCATCTTGATCTGGAGCTCCTTGGCGTTGACGAGGTAGAGGCTCGTGACGCCGAAGCGGCCGCTGGCCACCTGCTTGATCTTCGAGTTCTTGCTGTCGCCCGAAGGATCGAGCTGATAGCGGACCGGGTCCTCGCCACCTTCGCCGGTGTTGCTCCAGCCGCCGAGCCGGTTCATGGCCACCGCGAGCGTCTCGTGGGCCTCCTTCGAGATCGATCCGTACGACATCGCGCCGGTGGCAAACCGTTTCACGATCTCCCTGGCCGGCTCGACCTCCTCGAGCGGCACAGGCGTCGAGTCAGTGCGGAACTCGAGGAGCCCGCGGAGCGTGAGGAGCTTCGTCTGCTGATCGTCGATGAGCTTCTGATACTTGCGAAACTCCTCCGGACTGTTGATCTGCGTGGCCCGCTGGAGCGTGGCGACGACGTCCGGCGAGAGGACATGCGCCTCCCCCTTCCGCCGCCAGGCGTAGCGGCCGCCGACGTCGAGCTCGAGGGCCTGAGCCACCTGATTGCGCGGCCAGGCGTGCTCGTGGCGGCGGAGCATCTCCGCGGCGATGCCGTCGAGGCCGATGCCGCCGATCCGGCTCGGCGTGCGGGTGAAAAACTCGTCGACGAGCCCCTGCTCGAGGCCGACAGCCTCGAAGATCTGGGCGCCGCGATAGCTCTGCTGCGTGGAGATCCCCATCTTGCTCATCACCTTGAGCAGCCCCTTCGTCGCCGCCTTGATGAAGTTCTTGTGGAGCTTCTCTCTGGGGTGGTCGGCGCTTACGATCCGCTCGGCCCGCATTTGGTCGAGCGTGGCAAAGGCCAGCCAGGGGTTGATCGCCCCTGCACCGTAGCCGGTGAGGAGGGCGAAGTGATGCACTTCGCGGGCCTCGGCCGTCTCGACGACGAGCCCGCAGCGCGTCCGCGTCCCCTCGCGGACGAGGTGGTGATGGACGCCGGCCGTTGCCAACAGCGCCGGCACGATCGCCATCTCCCGGCAGGCACCACGGTCGGAGAGGATGAGGATCGTGACGCCGTCGGCGATCGCCTTCGACGCCTCGGCCCGCAGTTCATCGAGCCGGGCGCGGAGGCCGGCGGCCCCAGATCCAGCCGGATAAAGGAGCGTGAGAGTGCGGGAGATGAGGCCCGGCTTGGCCGCGGAGCCGACGAGGGCCTTGAGCCTGGCGCACTCGGCATTCGTGATCACCGGCGTCTCGAGGCGGAGGAGCCGGCACTGCTCGGGGGAGGTGTCGAGGAGGTTCCCCTCGCAGCCGATTGTCGTGATCATCGAGGTGATGATCTCTTCGCGGATCGCGTCGAGCGGCGGATTGGTGACCTGCGCGAACAGCTGCTTAAAGTAGTTGGCCAGAAGCTGCGGACGGTCGGAGAGGATCGCCAGCGGCGTGTCGTTGCCCATCGAGCCGATCGGCTCGGCGCCATCGGTCGCCATCGGCGCGAGAATCACTTTGAGATCCTCGAGCGTGTAGCCGTGGAGCCGCTGGAGCTCGAGGAGGCTCGAGCGTTCGCCGGCCACGCCGGCGGCATGCCAGGAATCGACCGCCCGGGGGGCGGTGCCGGAAGCGCTGCTCATGTCGGACTGCTCGACCGCACGGGAAACGGTCACCTCACCGACGTTGGCCGGGTCGGGCAGGGCATCGAGGCGAACCTGCTGCGAGCTGATCCATTCCCGCCACGGCTGGGCGCCGGCGAGCTTCTGCTTGATCTCGTCATCCTCGACGATCCGCCCTTCCTTCGTGTCGACGAGGAACATCCGCCCGGGACGGAGCCGCCCCTTGCGGACGACGTCGGCAGCCGGGAGTTGCAACACCCCGGCTTCGCTCGCCATCACGACCAGGCCGTCCTTCATCTGCCACCAGCGCCCCGGCCGCAGGCCGTTGCGATCGAGCGTGGCACCGATCCGGATGCCGTCGGTGAAGGCCAACGCCGCCGGGCCGTCCCACGGCTCCATGAGGCAGGCTTGGAATTCGTAATAGGCCTTGAGGTCGTCGGCCATCGTCTCATGCCCGCTCCACGGCTCGGGCACGAGCATGCTCACCGCCTCCTCGATCGGACGGCCGCCGAGGACGAGAAGCTCGAGAACGTTGTCGAGGGTCGCCGAATCGCTCCCGCCGGCGCGAACCACCGGAAGGATCTTCTTCATGTCGGGGCCATACACCGGATGGGCGAGCATGCTCTCGCGGGCGTGCATCCAGTTGATGTTGCCGCGGACGGTGTTGATCTCGCCGTTGTGGGCGAGGAACCGGAACGGATGGGCGAGATCCCAGGTGGGGAAGGTGTTGGTGCTGTAGCGCTGATGAACCAGCGCCAAGGCCGACACCATCCGCGCGTCGGAGAGGTCGGGGTAGAACTTGTCGACCTGATCGGCAAGCAACAGCCCCTTGTAGACGATCGTCCGCGACGAGAGCGAGCAGATGTAGGCGAAGGTCTGTCCGGTGAGTCCAAGCTCGCCGAGCTCGATCTCGAAGCGCTTGCGGATCACGTACAGCTTCCATTCGAACTGGTCGCGGGGCGTCTTCTTCCCGCGGCCGACAAACGCCTGCCGAACCACCGGCTCGACCTCGCGGGCGGTGGCGCCGATGGAGCGGTTGTCGACGGGCACGGTGCGCCAGCCGAGAAACTCCTGTCCCTCTTCTTGGCAGAGCCGGGCGAAGAACGCCTCGGCGCTCTCCTGCTCCTCTGGGTCGGGCGGAAGGAAGACGTTGCCGACGGCCCAGTCGCCGGGGGCGGGAAGCCGGATGCCGGCCTGCGGCGTGACAGCGTTGAAAAACTCCTGCGGCATCTGGATGAGGATGCCGGCCCCGTCGCCGGTGAGCGGATCGCACCCGCAAGCCCCGCGGTGGGTGAGGTTTTCAAGGACCTCGAGCCCCTGTCGGACGATCCCGTGGCTGCGCCGGCCGTGCATGTTGACGACAAATCCGACGCCACAGGCATCGTGCTCGTTGGCGGGATCGTAGAGCC
>CAJAYZ010000943.1 GCA_903949225.1 uncultured Planctomycetaceae bacterium | reverse complement strand
GGAGCTAGTTCTCCTCGTCCCGCCGCGCAACCGAATCAAGGAGAGCAAGCTGGGCCCCCGGCGGGCTGGGGAGGGCCACTCGCTCCCAGGCAGGGGGGAGCGATCGTCCTGCCGCCGAAGGTGTCGGTGTTCTCTTTTGGTGTCGAGGTCGGGGCGGACGGCAAGGTGAAGCAGGGCCCCGGTGGACCCGCAGGCTTCACCCTCGACTCGATCGAAGGTCTCGAAGGGATCATCGCCCGGCACGTCCAGTCGATGCAGGGCCCGCCCCAGCCGCAACCCCAGCCACTCCAGCAGCCGCAGCCGCCGCAGGGACCGCACCATCCAGGGCAGCCCCATCATCCGCAGCCCAACCAATACGGGCAGCCCCAGCCCTGGTTCCAGGCGCCGCTTCCGCCGCATGTCCCAACCCCATTCCCTGCGCCGGCGATGGCTCCCGTTCCCGTTGATGTTCAGAACATCCGTGCGCACGCCCACGTCGCCGAACAGCTCGATCAGATTCTCGGCAAGCTCGAGCGCCTCGAGGCCCGTCTCGGTGGGCCCTCGCCGCACGGCCAGCCGCCGTTTGCGCCGCTGCCGCACGGTGGTCCGCGTCAGTCGGGTCCCCAGCGCGGCGGCCAGGGGCCTCAGTTCCACGGTCGGAGGGTGCCCCCCGGACATCAGGCCCCGCCCATGGGCGGCATGTCTGAGGATGAACTCAACCGCCGCTTTGAGGAGCACGCTCGCGATCTCCACCGCCACGTCGAGGAGATGGCCCGTGGGCTCGGTGAGAAGCTCAAAGGGGCTGGTGGTGGCGAGGAACTTCGGCACATGCACGAGAAGCTCGCGAAGACGCACGAGCAACTCCAGGATCGGTTCCAGGACATCCGCCGCCGCTTCGCCGAGCAGCAGGAGCGGATCGAGCGCCTCGAGCAGGAGGTAAGGCGGCTCCATGAGGCGCATGGCGTTGGCCGTGCCGAGGGAGAGGGGCGCGAACGGAAGCGCGAGGAGAAGGCGAAGCGGCGGGACGAGGAGAAGCAGGGAGCCACACCCGGAGCGAATGCGACGCCGAACGTCTCGTACGAAGGCGAGGAAAGCGAGTCGCTGTGAACACGCTCCATGACAGCCGGCGGCGCCGGTGCATCTCAGCCCCATCGATCCGATCACGGATGTGGGCAATGATTTTGGCGTGGGCCGCGTGGCTCCTCGTCGGCGTGTGGTCGCCTGCCGTCGCTGCTGAGAACGCTCCCCGGGCGGCGACAGTCTCTCCGATCGACTTCAACCGCGACATCCGTCCGCTCCTTTCTGACCGCTGTTTCTCTTGCCATGGCCCCGACGCCGCGAAGCGGCAGGGGGGCTTGCGGCTCGATGAGCCGGCGGGCGCCAGTCTCGTGCTCGACAGTGGCAGCCGGGGAATCGTGCCCGGCGATGCGGCGGCAAGCGAGGTGCTTTCCCGGATCGAGTCGACCGATCCCGATCTCGTCATGCCGCCGCCGCATGTCGGCAAGCCGGTGACGGCGGCCGAGGCGGAGCTGCTGGGCCGCTGGATCGCAGCCGGCGCCGCGTACCGAGGCCACTGGGCCTTCGAGAGGGTCACGCGGCCTGAGGTGCCTCGTGCCCGTGGCACGGAGTGGCTTCGAACGCCGGTTGACAACTTTATCCTCGCGCGGCTCGAGGCCGAGGGGATGAGCCCCAACGGCGAAGCACAACGGGAAGTGCTCGCCCGCCGTGTCAGCCTCGATCTCACGGGCCTGCCGCCAACGCCGGAGGAGGTCGCCGCGTTCGTTGCCGATCCCTCTCCAGAGGCCTATGAAAAGTACGTCGATCTCAAGCTCGCCAGCCCGCACTTCGGTGAGCGGATGGCGATCGAATGGCTCGATGCGGCCCGCTTTGCCGACAGCCACGGCTACCAGACCGATTCGAGCCGCTCGAACTGGCCGTGGCGCGACTGGGTGATCGCGGCCTACAACCGCAACCTCCCCTTCGATCAGTTCACGATCCACCAGCTCGCCGGCGACATGCTTCCGGCCGTGCCGGGCGACGAGGCGGCGACGCGCGACGCGATCATCGCCACCGGCTTCAACCGTAATCACCGGATCAACGGCGAAGGGGGGATCATCGCCGAGGAGTGGCGGGTGGAGACGGTCATCGATCGCGTCGAGACGACCGGCCAGACCTGGCTCGGCCTTTCGGTCGGCTGTGCCCGCTGCCACGACCATAAATACGACCCGCTCACGCAGCGCGAGTTTTACGCCCTGTTCGCGATGTTCTGTAACGTCCCCGAGACCGGCACGATCATGGGGAGCGAGACGCGCAGCGGCGGCAACTCCGATCCGCTCTATCCGCTGCCATCGGCCGAACAATCCGCCGAGATTCTGCGGCTGGAGAAGACGATCGCAGACGCCGACGAGGCGGTGCGTGCCGGCGAGAAGGATCTTGGATCCCTCGTCACCGATTGGGAGCGGTCAATCCGCCCGGTGCTCGATCTGCCGGACGAGATTTGGCAGACGCTCGAACCTGTCGAGCTGAAGAGCTCCGGCGGGGCGTCGTTTCGCCGGCTCGAGGATGGCTCGTGGCTCGTCGAGGGTGCCAAGCCGCCGCGCGACAGCTACGAGATCGAGGCCCTCGTGCCTGCCGGTCCGCTTGGAGGCGTTCGCCTCGAACTGCTTGCCGATCCGTCTCTCTCCGGTGGCGGCGGCTTCGGCCGCAACCACAACGGCAACGTCGTCGTGAACCGGCTGGAGTTGGAGATCGATCCGCCGGGGGATGCTCCCGCTCTCCCGGTAGCGCTTGGCCGTGCCGAGGCCGACTACGAACAGGCCGGCTGGCCGGCGACGAGCGTGCTCGGTGTCGGGCAGGGCTGGGCGATCGATGGCCACCTCCCCGACAAGCGGCAGCCGCGCCGGCTGGCGGTTTTTCCCACCGCGGCGGTCGAGGTGCCGGAGAACGCCAGGCTGCTGATCCGCGTGCGGCAGGAGGTGATCGACGGTCATGCCTTCGGCCGCTTCCGCCTAACGCGGTCGTCGGCACCGCCGGAGCTTGCCGGTGTGTCGGGGCTCGGTGTCCCGGCGCCGGTGCGCGACAGCCTGCGGATCGCCGCCGGGGCCCGCACACCAGAACAGCAGCAGGTGATCACGGCATATTACCGCGACAAGGTCGGGGGGCCGGTGAAGCAAGCTGAAGCCGTTCGCGACATGGCACGGAAGGCCCTCGATGCGTTTCGCGATGCGCTCCCCAGCGCCATGGTGATGCGCGAGGGGCCGCCCCGGGATGCGTTCGTGCTTACGCGCGGCGAATACGACAAGCCGGGGGAGAAGGTCGAGCCGGGGCTGCCCGCCTTCCTCCCGCCGCCCCCTCCGGGAAGAAAAGCCGATCGGCTGGCACTCGCCGAGGGGATCGTCTCCCGCGATCATCCGCTCACGGCACGGGTGTGGGTAAACCGCCAATGGGAGCGGCTCTTTGGCATGGGCCTCGTGAAAACGAGTGAAAACCTCGGCAGTCAG
>CAJAYZ010000942.1 GCA_903949225.1 uncultured Planctomycetaceae bacterium | reverse complement strand
CGGCGGCGAAGTGGAAGTAGGTGAACAGCACCTGTCCGCGGCGCAGCAGACTCAATTCGGGCCGTTGTGGCTCCTTCACCTTGACGATCAGTTCGGCCGCGGCAAACACCTCTGCGGCCGTGTCGACGAGCCTCGCCCCGCACGCTTCGTAGGCCTCGTCGGGCAGCCCCGACCCGGCACCCGCCGTGCGCTCGACGACCACGGCGTGGCCAGCCCGCACCAGCTCCTCGACGCCCACCGGAAGCATCGCCACCCGGTATTCGTCCTTCTTCGTCTCCTTCGGCACTCCGACGATCATGGCAGGATCGACTCCGGGATGGGGCATGCAAGGGACAGGAAGCAAGGGACAGGAACAGAGCGACCGCCGGGGCTCCACCCCCGGCGGTCGCAGGTCGAACGATCCGTGAGGCTCTCAGGCCCCAGGGCCTGAAGACGGACACGGGTCAGGCAAGCTTGTAATCCGCCGGCATCGGCAGCTTGTAGTTGCCATCCTTGTCCGGCATGACCGGCGGCTCGGCGTCCCAAGAGACGTTCTCCGGCATCGTGCGGATGTTGCGGTCCATCATCTCCTTGAAGCTGACTTCCTTGCCCGAATAGGTGGCATACCGGGCGAGGCAGGCCGAGAAGCTCGACGTCGTGCCGTAGTAGGCGTTGTTGAGCGGCGTGTCGTTGCGGATCGCCGCCTGGAGTTCGTCGTGCTCGATCTGGTAGGGGTTCGGATTCTCCCCCTGGAACTTCCACAACACCTTGCCGGCGTAGTCGGTGATCTCGCCGATCCGGACCTGCGCTTTCGTGCCCTGAAAGAACTCATCAACCCGGCCGTCGCCGCCGGGGAACTGGCGGCACTGGCTGGCGATCCGCACGCCGCCGGGATAAACGAAGTTCACGCAGTGGTGGTCATAGATCTCGCTCGGTTGCCCCGGCACCCGATTCTGCTTGCCGCCGGTGCCGTAGGCCGACTCCGGGATCTTGTCGAGGAACCAGTTGGCAACGTCGATGTTGTGAACGTGCTGCTCGCAGACATGATCGCCGCAGAGCCAGTTGAAGTGGTACCAGTTGTTGACCTGGAACTGCATTTCCGTCTGGTTCGGCTGGCGGTTGCGGTACCAGATGCCACCGCCGTTCCAGTAGACCTGCCCGCCGATGATGTCGCCGGCGAGCCCTTCGCGAATCTGCTTCACCGTCTCGCGGTAGCGGTTCTCGTAGCGGCGCTGGAGGCCGACGGCCACCTTGAGCTTCTTCTCGTCGGCCATCTTCGCAGCCGTCAGACAGACCTGAGCGCCGAAGCTATCGACGCACACCGGCTTCTCCATGAAGACGTGCTTGCCCGCCTTCACCGCCTCCTGGAAGTGGAAAGGCCGGAATCCGGGGGGCGTGGCGAGAATGACCATGTCGCAGTGATCGAGCACCTTCTTGTAGGCGTCGAGCCCCTGAAAGCGTCGATCCTCGGGGCACTCGATCTTGTCCTTCATCTCCTCGACGGCGCGGAGGGCACCGTCGATGCGATCGCCGAAGGCGTCGCCGATGGCGGTCAGCTTGACGTTCGAACCCGGCACCGAGAGCGACAGCTGGAGGGCACCGGTGCCGCGGCCGCCGG
>CAJAYZ010000941.1 GCA_903949225.1 uncultured Planctomycetaceae bacterium | reverse complement strand
TCGTGTCGGTCGAGGCGTTTGCTGCCCGGGCCCAGGCCCATGCCCCCGGCACGCTCGACGGCTACGAAGACGCGGCCCTCGACCGGCTCTGCAAGGAAGCCGCCGCGCTCGATCCACTCCGTCGCCACCAGCTCCTTTTGCGGCTTGTCCGCCCCGATCACGACGGCCTCGAAAAGCTGATCGCCGCCGATCTCGACACGCCAGACTCCGCCGGCTTCGGGTCGCTGCCGATCCATCGGCTCCTGACTGTTCCCCAGCTCGACGCGCTCGGCGTCCTCAAGCCCGATCTCATTGAGCATCCGGCCTTCGTGGCGGCGATGCTCCAAAAACTCCAGCCGGGGGCCGATGACGATTGGCGAGGCGACTCGAGCGTGAAGCGCGCCTACCTCGAGCGCTTGAAGGCGTTTACGGATCGGCTCGGGCCGGTTCACAACTCCCTCAAGGCCCACGTCCGCTACCACCTTCTCGTGCACGACGTGTCGGAGGGGACGTGGAACAAGGAAGCGTTTCTCGAGTATCTCAAGCTGCCGCGGCCGCAGGGCTACGTGGCGCCCAAGCTCCTGGCGACCGATCTGGCCCGTGCCTTCCCGTGCCAACTCGGGCTGGCGTTTGAAGGTTCGCTCCTGCCGCCGATCGGCAACGACGAGCCGCTCGTCCGCACGATGCTTGCCCACTTCCTCGTCGACGCGGCCGACATGCGGGAGTTTGCCCCACTGGTAGAAGGGGACTATCTCGCCCGGCTGTTTGCTGAGACGAAGCTCACCGGCGGCCTGGGCGAAAAGGAAGGGCATGCGGCGGTTCTCGGCCCGGTGGCGTACCGGGCCCTCCGCGACCGGGTCGACATCGAGTTTTCCCCCACGAATCCGACCACGTTTCGGGCCGATGCGCCGGTGGCCCTCGATCTGGCTGTGAAGAACGTCCCGGAACTGGCGGTGCGAATCTTTGAGATCAACACCCGCGGCCACCTCCTCGCGCACCTCAAGGAAATCGACACCGACATCCCCCTCGACGGCCTGACGCCGACGGTGGAGTTTGTCGTGAAGTCAAACGACGACGCGCTGCTGCGGCGCGTTCGCCACGTCGACCTTCCCCAGCTCTCGAAGCCGGGCGTGTATGTGGTCGACTTCGTCGGCAACGGCCGGTCAAGCCGGGCGCTGGTGCGAAAGGGGCGGCTCCGCCCGCTCGTCGTCGGCGCCGCTCAAGGCCAGCGGTTCACGATCCTCGACGACGCCGGCCGGAAGGTGATGAAGTGCAAGCTCGTCCTCGACGGGCAGGAGTATTTCAGTGGCGATGACGGCACGATCCTCGTCCCCTTCAGCACCGCCCCCGGCCGCAAGCCAGTGGTGGTGACGGCGGCGATTCCCTCAGGGGAAGGCGAGGCAGAGATCACGAGCCTCGACTTCTTCGAGCATGCCGGTGAGTCACACGAACTCCGCGCTGGAATCCACGTCGACCGGGAGAGCCTGCGGACGCGGGCCACCGCTGAAGTCCTTCTCCGTCCGGCGCTCCTCGTCAACGGCCGGCCGGTGTCGCTGGCGGGCCTCGAGTCGCCAAAGCTGACGATCCAGTCGGTCGATCTCGACGGTGTGCCGGCGCTCAAAGAGGTGCTCGAGTTCGAGCTCTTCGAAGACCGGGAACGGGCCTACGAGTTTCTCGTCCCCCAGCGGCTCGCGACCGTCACCTTCGCGCTGTCTGGGAAGGTGAAGCGGCTGACCGCCGGCGGGGAGCCGCTGGAGCTCAGCGCGAGCCAGACGTTTGCCGTCAATTCAATCGATCGCACCGACAAAGTCGAGGATCTGTTTCTTGTCCGCTCCGGCGACCGCACGTTTGTCGAAGTTCGCGGGAAGACGGGGGAGCCGCGGCCGTCGCGGCCAGTCACGATCACGCTCAAGGCGCGCGAGTTCCGCCACCCGGCGTCGTTCACGCTCAAGACCGACAAGCAGGGGGCGATCGATCTGGGGGCTCTTCCCACGGCCGGCGCCGCTGCCATCGAGACGATCACCGCCCAGGGCCCCGAGGGAACCTCCCACACCTGGCCCCTCTTCCCCGATCGAGTCGCGTTTCGGGAGACGGTTCATGGTCGGGTCGGCGAGCCGGTGCGCGTGCCGTATCTGCCGCGGCGCATTTCCCGCACCGGTCTGGCGGCTGACAAACCCACGCGCGACGAGGTGTCCCTCTACGAACTCCGCGGCGGCAGTTTTTCGGCCGATCGCTTCGAACACCTCGCCGTCGAAGATGGAAATCTCGTCCTCTCCGATCTTCCTGCCGGGGATTTCGAACTGTTCATGAAGGGGAGCGGCGCGCGGATCGTGGTCCGGATCACGGCTGGCGAGCGCGTCGATGATCTCTATGTGGGGCCGTTC
This sequence comes from uncultured Planctomycetaceae bacterium, assembly GCA_903949225.1. Classification (GTDB taxonomy): domain Bacteria; phylum Planctomycetota; class Planctomycetia; order Pirellulales; family UBA1268; genus QWOP01. Next base: position 6,612 of record CAJAYZ010000941.1, on the reverse strand, counting down.
CGGCAGCTCGAAGCGCCGCGGCTGCTGCCGACGGCGATCGAGCGGATCGCGCCAGAAGGGGCCGATCTCGTTGTCCAGCTGAGAGCCGCAAATCCGTTTACGCGCGTCCATCTCATCGCCACGCGGATGACGCCCGACTTCGATCTGTTTGGAAATCTTGCCAAGGTGCGCGGGGCGGAGCCGTGGGCCTATGCCCAGGGGGCGCACACGTCAGCGTATGTCAGCGGCCGGAACCTCGGCGACGAGATTAGCTACATCCTCCGCCGCCGAGGGCAGACAGCTTTCGCCGGCGCGATGGTCGATCGGCCGAGCCTGCTTCTCCATCCCTGGGCGATCGACGACACGCAGACTGAGAAGCAGGTGGCCCAGGCCGGCGATGATTTTGCGCGGGCCGAGCCGCCGCCGGCGAGCATGGCCGCGGCAGCCGATCCGGCGAAGGTGACCGGGACTGCCGCGACGGAAAGCTTTTCCGATCTCGATTTCCTCATGCACGGCGGCCTCGTACTTGCCAACCTCGTTCCCGACGCCGACGGCACGATCCGGATTCCGCTCGAGAAGCTGGGCGTCCATCAGGAGGTGACGGTTGTCGTCGTCGATCCAACGCAGACGCTTCTGCGCAGCGTCGCCCTCCCCGCTGCGTTGCCGCTCCTTGCCGACCTCCGGCTCCGCACGCTGCTTGATCCTCAAAAGCACTTCATCCAACAACAAAAAGTGACGCTCGTCGAGCCGGGGCAGGCCGACGGGAAAGATTTTGAACTTGCGGATGTGGCGGCGAGCCGGTTCGAGGCCTATGACAGCCTCGCGAAGGTGTATGCCCTCTATGGCGCGCTCACGAAGAGCCCCGATCTGGTGACGTTCTCCTTTCTTCTTCGCTGGCCGAAGCTCGATGACGTGGAGAAGAAGAAGCTCTATTCCGAGCATGCCTGCCACGAACTGCACATCTTCCTGTTCAAGAAGGATCCGGCGTTCTTCCGCGCGGTCGTCCTCCCGGGATTGCGATCGAAGAAGGACCGGACTTTCCTCGATCACTGGCTCCTTGAGGATGATCTCGCGGGGTACCTCGAGCCCTGGGCCTACGGACAGCTCAACACGATCGTGCGCGTTCTCCTCGGCGAGCGGATCGCCGCCGATCGGCCACGGACGGAGCGTCATCTCGCCGACAAACTCGCACTGCTCCCCCCAGACGCCGAGCGCCGCCGTTCCCTCTTTGAGGCGGCCGTCGCCGCCAGTGCCCTCGACACGGCCGATCGATTTGGCAACGCGGCGGCCGTCGAGCTCGACGCCGTCATGTTTGACGCGCCTTCGTCTGGCCCAATGGGGGGAGGCATGGGAGGCATGGCGGGTCGCGGCTCGAACATCGCCTCATTTGGAGACACGGCGGACCTCCCCGAGCTGCTTTTGGAAGAGCGTGCTGGACTGGATGCCGTTCAGGAACTCGGCGATCTTTCGGACAGCAAGAAAACGCCCGATGACACGCTGGAGTATCGCCTCCGAAAGAATTCGCTCGGCCGCCGCATCGCCGGCAAGGATGGCGACGAGATCACCCGAGCAAAAAGGAAGGCCCAGCCGAGCGAAGGCGAAGGGCGATGGGTCGATTCCGAGAACTTCTTTTTTTCCAAAGTGGACGGTCAACAGGGCATCCGCCCCCTCTACCGCACCCTCGCCCCGACGAAGGAGTGGGCGGAGAACAACTACCGCCACCTCCGCATGGCGGTGCAGGATGCGAATCTCGTCGGCCCCGGCCGCTTCTGGCTCGACTCTGCGAAGCGCGATCCCGCCCTCTCCTTTCGCTCGGTTCACTTCCCGGAGGCGACCCGAAACTTCACCGAGATGGTGGTGGCGCTTTCGCTCCTCGATCTGCCGTTTGAGTCGCCGGCGCACGAGACGGTGTTCGATGGCGGGAAGATGACGCTGAAAGCAGGCGGTCCCCTCATCGCCTTCCACGAGGAGACGGTCGCGGTCGAGGTCCCGGAGAAGCCCGGCAGCATCCTCGTCAGCCAGAACGTCCTTCGCCAATCGGAGCGGCAGGAGATCATCGCCGGCGAGCCGCGCGACAAGTTCGTCAGCGGCGAGTTCCTCACCCACGTCGTCTACACGGTGCAGGTCGTGGTCACCAATCCCACGTCCTCTCGGCAGCGGATCTCGGTGCTCCTCCAGATCCCCGCCGGGGCGATGTCGGTGTTGGGCGGCAAGGCGACGCGAAGCGTGCCGCTCGTCCTCGAGCCCTACAACGTCCAGGCCCTCGAGTACAGTTTTTACTTTCCTTTGCCTGGAGAGTATGCCCACTACCCGGTCCATGTCTCCTCTGGTGAGGCGCTGGTCGCCTTCGTGCCGCCGGTGCCGTTTACGGTCGTCGACAAGCCGTCGCGCCCCGACGAGCAGTCGTGGGCCGCGGTGTCGCAGGAGGGCTCGAGCGAGCAGGTGCTCGCCTACCTCGACACGCACAACATCGAGAGCCTCGATCTCGATCTCATTGCCTGGCGGATGAAGGACCTCGAGATGTTCCGGGCGGTGACCGACCGGCTGACGGCCCGGCACCGCTTTCACCCCACCCTCTGGTCGTATGGCCTTTTGCACAAGGATCCCGCAGCGATCCGCACCTGGCTTTCACACCAGAATGGCTTCGTGAACGAGCTTGGCGGCCGGCTCGAGGGGGGGCTCCTGCCGATCGATCCGGTGGCCCGGCGCAGCTTCGAGCACCTCGAATACGCGCCCCTGGTCAACGCCCGGCAGTTTCAACTCGGCGCGAAGCGTCAGATCGTCAACGACCGCTTCCACGCCCAGGCCCACCGCTTCCTCTGGGAACTGGCGCGCACGAAGGCGCTCTCCGACGACGATGCTTTGGCGGTGGTGCAGATGCTCCTCGCCCAGGATCGGATCGAGGAGGCTGGGAAATGGTTTGCGAAGGTGCGGCCGGCGGGAACAACGACGCCGATGCAATACGACTACGCGGCGGCGGTCCTTGCCCTCCATGCCGGCGACGGCGACCGCGCGAAGGCGATCGCCACATCGCACCTCACCGAGGGGATCGACCGCTGGCGGCGCCGGTTCGAACTCGTCGTCGCGCAGGTTGACGAGGCGGCTGGAAAGGCAGAGGCAGCCGTCCTCGATCCGCTCGACCGGGAGCAGCAGCAGGGGGCACTCGCGGCGACGAGCCCGAGCCTGGAGCTGCGGATCGAGGGGGACGGCCTCCAGCTCGACCATCGCAACCTCGCGGCGGCGACGGTGAATCTCTACGAGATCGATCTCGAGGTCCTCTTCAGCCGCAATCCGTTTGCCGGGAGCTTTGCAGGGCAGTTCGGCTCGATCCGCCCCAACCGCACGCTCGAGATTCCCCTTGCCGCCGACGCTGGATCGACGCGCGTCGCGCTCCCCGCGGACCTCGTCCGGAAAAACCTCCTCGTCGAGGTGACGGCCGGTGGCATCGTCCGCTCACAGCCCTACACATCCACGGGAATCGCCGTGCGGGTCGTCGAGCCGTACGGCCAAGTGGCGGTGACGCGAGTCGCCGACGGCAAGCCGGTGGCGAAGGCCTATGTGAAGGTCTACGCCCGCAGTGACGACGGCCATGTCGCCTTCCACAAGGACGGCTTCACCGACCTCCGCGGCCGTTTCGATTACGCGAGCCTCTCCACTGACGACGCCCTTCGGGCCAAGCGCTTCGCGATCCTCGTCATCAGCCCCGAGGATGGCGCGGCGATCCGCGAGGCCGACGCGCCGGGGAGGTAGGCAGGCGATCAGACGCCGTCAGCGAGGGCGGCCGCGAAAGGCGCCGGCCACGAGATAGCAGCCGAAGCAGAATTGCAGCACGACCAGCAGCGCTGCAATGGAATTGAAACTCACGACCGATCTCCTCGTAGTACCGGCCCGAGCCGAACATCGAAACGTAGGTCGTGATTGCCGGGGAGGACGGCCCCCTGACCAGGGACTGGTCGTGAAGATCGGGCGGATTCGGGGCCGATCGTGCCGATTCTGGCGGTGATGGCAGGGGCGACACTCCCGCTCGCCCCGGCGGGAGCTACGATACGTGGATTGCATTCTCTGCCTGCCCCGGGAACCGCCATCCATGCCTCCCCTTCAAGTCGGGGACCGTGTCCCCGACGTCACGCTCCAGGCCCACGACGGTAGCACGGTGCGGCTGGCCGACATGGTGGGCCGGCGTCCCCTCGTCCTCTTCTTCTATCCCAAGGACGACACGCCGATCTGCACGAAGGAAGCCTGTGCGTTTCGTGATTCCTACGAGACCTTCTCCGCGGCCGGGGCGGAGGTGATCGGCATCAGCAGCGACACCGCGGCCTCCCATCGGGCCTTCGCCGCCCGCCACAAACTCCCCTTCCTCCTCGCCAGCGACGCCGATGGAAGCCTGCGAAAGACTTTTGGTGTGCCGAAGACGCTCGGTCTGTTCCCCGGGCGGGTGACCTATGTCGTCGATCGTGACGGCATCATCCGGCTCGTCTTCTCGGCCCAACTCGCCTCGCAAGACCACGTTACAAAAGCCTTGGCCGCGGTCAGCGCGATCGACGGTGCCACTCCGGCCCCCTGACACTCCTTCCACCACGGGGTGCCACCGATGCCCGTCTTCGATTTCTCCTTCACGGTCGACGCCCCGCTCTCCGCCGTCCGTGACTTCCACCACGACACCTCGGCCCTGAAGCGACTCACCCCGCCGCCGACCTTCGTCCGCCTGATCTCGATCGAGCCGCTCGCCGAGGGGTCGGTGTCGAAGTTCGTCCTTTGGGTCGGCCCGCTCCCACTCCGTTGGACGGCCGTTCATCGCGACGTGAGCGATCGGGGCTTCACCGACGTCCAGGCCGCGGGGCCGGCGGCCGCCTGGGCCCACACCCACACCTTCACGCCCCTCTCCGATGGCCGGACGAGGATCGACGAGCACATCGAATATGCCCACAAAAAAGGCCTGTGGGGGATCGTGACGCGGCTCCTGTTCTCGAAGCCGAATCTGTGGCTCATGTTCAGCTACCGACGGTTCGTAACTCGCTTCTTTCTCCGCCGCCATCGCCCGGTAGCGTGAAGGCACGTCTGGCCGTAGGATCGTTCAGGAAAGCGCCACCGCTCAAGGCTGTCGGCCGGGAGTCCGGCTCCGCTCCTTCGGCCCCCTGTCCATTCGCGAGTCCCCATTGAACAAGGCCGCGCCCCTCCAGCCTGCCGTTGGGCACGGACCGCGAAAGGTCTTCACCTCGCTTCAGGCGGGGAGGGCGCTGGCGGCGCTCTTGGTGGTGCTGTTTCATCTCGGCCTCATCGTCGCCGACGCCAAGTATTTTGAGGTTCCGTGGGTGGCGACGCCGTTCCGGTGGGGCGATGCGGGGGTGGAGTTCTTCTTCGTCCTCAGCGGGTTCATCATCGCGAGCGCCCATGCCGCCGACATCTCCCGCCCAGCGCGGCTGATCCCCTATCTGCAGCGCCGCATGATCCGGATCTATCCCCCCTACTGGATCATCTTCGCGCTCGTCTCTGTCATGGCCCTTTCCCTCGCCGCGACCCGCGCCACGCTGCCGACCGATCCGGGCACGCTCGCCGAAGCTTGGTTTCTCCTCCCCCAAGACCCTGCCGAAGTCGGGGGCACGGGATCCCCGGTGATCATCGTCGCCTGGACGCTGCGCTACGAGATCCTCTTTTATCTCTTCTTCGCGCTGTTGATCCTCGATCTCCGGCTGGGACTGCTCGCGGCCTTCGCGTATGCGATCGCCTTCGCCACGCTCCGGCATCAGCCAGGGACAGGATTCCCATTGACGTTTCTCCTCAATCCGTGCGTCTGGCTGTTCGGGATGGGCATCGCCGTCGCCCAGGCGGCAGGCGGAGCCGTGCGTCCCCCGTCCCGTCCGCTCGCCTGGCTCGCCCTAGCGGCGGCCGCCTTCATAGGCTTGGCGATGAACCGAGCCTATCAGTGGGTGCCGCTGGCGGACTGGAACGTCTACGGCCTCGGATTAGCCAGCAGCATCGCCATCTTTGCGGCCGTGGCCGCAGAGAACGCGGGCAGCAATCTCGGCGGCGGCCGTGCGATCCAACTCATCGGTGCGGCGTCGTACGTCCTCTACCTGATCCACTACCCGTTGTTCAGCGTCGGCTGCAAGGTGGCGATGGCGTGCGGCATGAAAAAACTGGGGATTCCCGGGATGGTGGTCAGCTACGCCCTCCTCTTCGCGGCCGCGATTGGGACGGCGATCCTCTTCCATCTCGCGATCGAACTTCCCGTTCAGCGTTGGCTCTCGGCCCGACTGATCCGGAAGACGCGATCGACGTCACTGACCGGGTGACGTGATCGGAAGGGATGCGTCAGCGAGACGGTGCCCGTTGACCGAAGCCCGAAGCCCCTGCCCTGCGGTTCCCCGCATCGGGATGCCCGGCATGATGGCGGGCCGCAGGCCGCCCGGTGGGCTGGTCCTGGGCCTGGGCGTGGGCCGGCGGGGCGAAGCCTGGCGTGAAGACCATTCCCCTCTTCGTCGGCACGCCGACGACGCCGTTGCTGAAGACTTCATTGCGGCCGAGGCGCGTCGAGACGACGCCGTTGTTCCAGGCGGTGGCGTTGCCGACGCGGGTGGCGGTCAGGCCGTTGTTGAAGAACGTAAACCGGCCGACCGAGGTGCCGACGAGGCC
>CAJAYZ010000940.1 GCA_903949225.1 uncultured Planctomycetaceae bacterium | reverse complement strand
TTGTCATGGGTCTCAACGAGCGCAACGCCACGCCGGGGAACGTCGCCCGGGCGATGCTCCTGGCGACGATCTTCAACCTCCGCCACGGCAGCGACATCCTCGCCGCCCAGGGCTATCCGCGGACCGAGATCGTCCTCTCCGGCGGGCTCACGAAGACGCCCGCCCTCGGCCAGATCCTCGCCGACGCCTTCGACACGCCGGTGACGATCCTCGCGGGCGCCGCCGAGGGGAGCGCCTGGGGGGCAGCGCTCATGGCCGCCTACCGGGCCGCAGTCCTCGCCGGCGACACGCGCGACTGGGCAACCTTCCTGAGCGCCCATCACTCAGGCACACCAACCCGCTTCCTCCCGAGGCCAGCGGCGGTGAAGGCGCTTGAGCAAGTCCACTCCCGCCACCAGAAGCTCCTCGCCGCCCAGGCCGCGCTCGACGCGGCAGCTCCATGAGCGAGGCCCCGAGGCGTGACACCACGGGCAGCGACTGCACGGACCAGACTCGCGGGCCGAATCCCATCGTTCATGGCCAGGATGAGAAAGCACGCTCATCGCCACGGAGTCCGTGCCGAACGATCACTTCAGAATCTGAAACAGGCTGCTGTAGTCATCCGTCCACAGCTTGAGTCCAGGCATATCCTCGATCGGAAGGCCCTTGCCAGCCAGCGCCTCGTGCTCTAACAGCGCCTCGTCTCGCGCGACGAGAATCCAATCGGTTCCTAAAAACCCCGTGCCCTCGGCTTCGTCGCTCACCTGCGTGGAAGAGAGCCCGTGATGCTCGGCGATTTTCTTGATCACCGGTGCGACCCGAAGGAAGCGGTTGGAGACGTGAAAGGCCAGTATGCCATGTGGTTTGAGATGTCGAAGATAGACCGCCATGGCCTCAGCGGTGACCAGGTGCACGGGAATTGAATCGCTGGAAAATGCATCGACGACACACACGTCGAAGTCCTGCGGTGCCTCGCGTTCCATGTTCAAACGCGCATCGCCCAACACGGTCTCGATCGTGGCCCGGCTGTCCTTGAGAAACGTGAATTCACTGTTCGCGATTTCGATCACCTGCGGATTGATCTCGTAGAAGCGGTATGTATCTCCCGGCTTGCCCCACGCCGCAAGCGTACCGGCTCCGAGACCGATGATGCCCACTCTGCAGCCGCCGGGCTCGGCCATCTGGATGGCAATGCCGACGCCGGAGGCTGGGCCGTAGTAGGTGGTGACTGCGTTACGCCGCGATTCGCTCAGATACTGGGTACCGTGAGTAATGACACCATGGACAAGACGCCGCAACGCATCGTCGGCATTGCCATCGGTCTCGTCGTTGGTCTGCAGCGTGCCGTAGAAGTTTCGCCTCATCACGCGAGCACCCCTACCCTCCTGGTCGAGTTGGGAGTTCCAAAGATAGCCGTACACGCCAGCCAGCGCGATGGACGTCATCCATACCTGAACGGGCATCTTCCGCAAGGTGTACGCAGCGAGCAATGCGGTGACCACGAATCCCAGGCCGAGTTCCGAGTAGGAGGAAAAGACCCGCGGCGCGATCAGGCCGACGAAGATGCCTCCCATCGCACCCCCAAGCGACACCATCAGATAAAACTGCGTCAGATAACGTGGTGCCGGCCGCATCTTCGCCAACTCGCCATGAAAAAACATGCACGACAGGAATAGCCCCACGAGATAAAGCGGGATCGCAATCTTGACACCGAGTGGATCTTCGGTCTGAAGAGCCCAGGCGCACCACCCAAGACTGATGGCAAGCGGCAGCAGGATCAGGCTGCGCCTGTACCAACCGTCACTTTCGAAACACAAAATGAACGTCAGCAGATAGAGCGCTAAAGGGGCGAGCCACAGGAACGGGATCGACGCGATGTTCTGCGTGATGTGATTGGTGATGGCCAGCAACAACCACGACCCCATGGCCGACAGTGCCAGCCATACACACAAGTCGCGGAGGTGCGGTGCCGGGGCATGATCGCCAGAGGCCGCTGATTCGGCGACCGCTTGGGTGTTGGCCCCGCAGGAGCGGAGGCTCATGATGGCCGACGCTCCGCAGAGTAGTGCGAACAGGCCGTAACCCACGGACCACCAAATCGCCTGGGACACCGTGGGGATCTGCGTCTCGATGAAAAACGGATAGCAGAGCAGCGACAGCATCGATGCCAAGTTCGACAGTGCGAACAAGCGGTAGACGGTTCCATCGGGGAACGAACGGGAAAACCATGCCTGCACCAGCGGACCGGTGGTGGCAAGCATCAGGTATGGCAGCCCGATGGTGGCAACCAGCAAACCGAGAATCCGGAGCCCCGGATCTTCGGTCCCCAGTGGCTTCCAACTGGCGGCGGCGACGATTGGCAGCACGCCGAGGCTTACCAGCAGCAAGATCACGTGAACGATGACCTGCGTACGGGGCTTGAGTTTTCGCGTCGAGAAATCGGTGTACGCATAGCCTGCCAACAGCGCTACTTGAAAGAACACCAGGCAGGTGGTCCACACCGCGGCTGATCCACCAAACCAAGGCAGGATCTGTTTGGCGATGATCGGCTGCACGAGAAAGAGCAGGAACGCACTCATGAAAATGGTGCATGCATAGAGGAGCATCGCGGAGAGATCGCTTTCTTCGTGGAACCGGAGTTCCCAGATGACCGATACGCGAAACGGTCCGGGAGATGCAGACGCGGGGAGAGTCTGTCAACTACCCCCTAACCCGTCAACGGATGGGGCTGTGCGTGATTGAGCTGGGCGTTTGGCCCGGTGCTGGACTTTGGCAACGACACGACGTTTCCGATCCTGCGACGTCACTTGATCGGGTATGGACACGCGAAACACTTTTGAGCGACGTGAGAGTCGTCCCACTGGCCCTACCAACAGGCGGATGGCCGCCCCGTCCCTCACTCCCCGCCGAGGTTCACCGGCCCGATCTGGATGCCACCACCGGAGCTCTTCGACTTCACCCGGCGAAACGGGTGGACCCAACTGGCCAGTGACTGCGGGCTGCGGGAATTGATCCACACCCGTCCGCGGCCGGAGAAGGAGAGAAGGAGCTGGTCGGAAAACAGAAAGCTGCGGATCTTCCGCGCCCGGGTGATCCGGTAGGAAAGGGTCGGCTCCCAGGCGACGACGTAGCCGTTGTCGATCGTGTAACTGCTGCCGCCGTCGAGATCGATCGTGTCGATCGCCCCATAGCCACTGAAGAACATCGTCCCTGAGCCGGTGGCACGAAGCACAAAAAGCCCCTGGGCAAACAGCCCTTTCAGCCCCTCCGACCTGCTCTCGCAGCGGATCCCCTCGGTCGACGCCAGGAACGCGCCACGCTGGAGGAGAAGCTCTTCTCCCTGGAGCTGCCAGGGGACGATCTCCCCCGACATTCCCGGCGCGAAGGCGATCCGGGCCGGGCCGCCGTCGGCCTCGTAGGTGTTTTGAAAGAACGTTTCTCCGGAGAACACCGCCCGCTTGAGGCCGGCAAGGATCCCGCCGCGGGTCGTCGTCTCCGTCTTCACATTCCCATCCATCCAGGCCATCGCGCCGGCTTCGGAGACGATCCGCTCCCCCGCCGCGAGGGTCACTTCGAGGATGCTGAAGCTCGGGCCGGCGAGGATCTCGTGGTTCATGACTGGCGCTCCGGGAGGAGGGGCCCGAGCTGCCGGCCGAAGCGGGTGGGATCGTGCGACTGGAGGATGATCCGCCCCTTCCCGGAGAAGCGCATCACGAATCCCTCGCCAGAGAGCCAGGTGTTGATCCAGCCGCCGCCAACCTTGTCGATTCTGTAGGCGAGCCCTTCGGTGAAGGCGACAAGGTGGCCAGTGTCGACGATCAGTTCGCCGTCGATCTCCATGGTCGTGAGCATCCCGAGCGCCGAGACGAGGAGCGCCCCGGAGCCACTGACACGGAGCAGCGAAAGCGACTCGCCCCCGAGTAGACCCCGCAGCCCCTGGAAGCGGGTGTCGAGCGTGAGCGTGCTTGCGGCGCCGAGGAAGCTTCCCCCCGCGCACAGCCAGGCTTCGTCAGGGGAGAGGCTCACCTCGCGGACCTCTCCCATGTGCGTCGGCGCCAGCCCCACTTCACCCGGCCGGCCGTCGGTGACCTCGTAGGTGGAAAGGAAAAACGTGTCGCCGGTGAGGAGCCGGCCGAGCCCGCCGAGGAGCCCCCCTTTGCCGCGGCTGCCGGTCGTGACGTCGATGTCGATATTCGAGGACGCGCGGATCATCGCCCCGGCATCGGAGACAAACTTTTCCCCCGGCTCCAGCGTCACCAGCGCTCTTGCGAACAGCCCTCCCGCGGAAAGATCGATGTGCATGGGGGCGCTCCGGTCATCCTTGGCAGAAGGGAGCGAGCCAGCGGACGAAGCCCCCCAGCTGTCGTGTCTGAAGGAAGATCCGGCCGGAGCCGGTAAACGCCATCACGAGGCCTTCGCCGGAGAAGAGTGTTTTCTTGACACTCCCCATGCCGCGGATCCGGTAGTCGAGGGTCGGCTCCCAGGCGACGAGGTGGCCAGTGTCGACCGTGAGTGTGCCCTGCACGTCGCGCTCGATGACCGCGCCGTAGGTGTTGAAGAACACGGGGCCTGAGCCAGTGGCGCGGAGGATGAACGGGCCGGTGCCTGAAAACCACGACCGGCCGCCGCCATATTCGGTCGTGAGCGTGACGCCGGGGCCGCAGGCAAGAAACGAGCCGGCCGCAAGGAGCAAAGCGTCCCCTGCTCCGCGCAGCTCCTTGCAGAGGACCGTGCCGGGGAAGGCCGGGGAGATCGCGATCGCCCCGGCGGTGGCGGTCGAATACTCGCTCAAGAACAGCGACTCGCCGCCGAGGAGCTTCCGTTTGAAGGCCGTGAGCAGGCCGCCGATGAGCCGCGGCTTCACGGTCATCCCGGCGGTCATGAAGCTCATCGAGCCGGCCTCGACGATCACCGATTCGCCGGCAGCGAGGGTGAAGCTGACATTCCCCCGGTCGGGATTGCCGATGATCGTATGTTCCATGCCCCACTGCCTCCGGCAGGTGAGCCTACTCCCCGCCCGCTCCGAGCGGCTATGGCTTTTGCCTGGGGGCATCGATTCCGGGAAGCGGCCCCGCATGCCCGCAAACGTCTCCCGGCGGCCATTTCAGCCCGGTATGATCGGGGGATGGATGCCGCCCCCCTCCTCGTCCGCCTGCTGAAAGCCTTCGATGCCGCCAGGCTCGAGACGGTCCTGATCGGGAATGCCGCCGCGGCGATCCACGGCGCACCGGTGACGACGCTCGACTTCGACTTCATGTTCCGGGCCACCCCCACGAATCTCCGCAAGCTCAAAGCGGTGGCCGCGGCACTCGGGGCGGTGATCCTCCGCCCCTACTATCCCGTCTCGAATCTCTATCGGATGGTCGATGACACCACCGGGTTGCAGGCAGACTTCATGCCGGGGATCCACGGCGTACGGTCGTTCGAGGGGCTACGGGCGAGGGCTATCAAACATTCCCCGCACGGCTGCACGCTTCTCGTCGCGTCGCTCGAAGACATCATCGCCAGCAAGCGGGCCGCAGGGCGGGATCGCGATCTGGCTGTGCTGCCGGTGCTCGAGCGGACGCTGCAGGCCCTCGCTTCCACGGTCACGCCACCCGCTCCCAAGAAACGTTCCTCACCCCGTCGGCGCGGATCCTGACATGCCTGCTCCCAAAAAAAAGATATCCGCAAACCGGCGTCAGGCCCTGGCTGCCCTCGCCCGCGAGAGCGACCGGCAGCTCGACGATCTCATCCGTCGCCGGCTTGCCATGCCGCTCGAACAACGAATGCACTTCCTCCGCCGCCGACTCCCTGGCGGCGGGAGCTCGCTGTAGCAGGCCGAAGAGTAAGCAGCTCTCGCCGCGATCGACGCTGACTGGGAAGTGCCTCCAACCAAGGGGATCGCCCGGCGGCCAATCTCGGCATGCGGGACTGCCGTGCCGTGAATAGAATGTGGATCTTGGGCCGCTGAATGGGTCGCGGCAGACGTCGCCCGGGGGTTTACCGGGCCATTCCGAGGAGCGCTCCGATGCTGCGTGTCGAGAC
>CAJAYZ010000939.1 GCA_903949225.1 uncultured Planctomycetaceae bacterium | reverse complement strand
AGATGGCGGAGGGTGCGGAAGTCGTCGAGCGAGACACTCGCATCGGCCGAGAGCCCGTAGCGCTGGCCGATCTCGCCGAAGAGCTGCGCCTTGCGGATGCTGTCGATGCCCAGATCCCCTTCGAGATCGGCATCGAGCTCGACGATCTCCTGCGGATAGCCCGTCTGCTCGACCACGAAATCGACAAGGAAGCTTTCCAGTTCGACGGCCGTGTCGCTGCCGACGGCGGGAGCCTCGACAACCGCCGTCGCGCTGACAGTCTTGGCATGGCCGTTGGAAGCGTGGCCGTTCCCCTCGTGGCCATGCGACGCATGGCCGTTGGAGGCATAGCCGCCCCGCGACACGCCAGTGGCGACATGAGCCGCGCTGGCCGGTGACGCTACCGGCTCCGCCTTGCCGCCGACGCGCGGCAGCATGTAATCGAGAAGATGGCGGAGGGTGCGGAAGTCGTCGAGCGAGACACTCGCATCGGCCGAGAGGCCGTAGCGCTGGCCGATCTCGCCAAAGAGTTGCGCCTTGCGGATGCTGTCGATGCCCAAATCCCCTTCGAGATCGGCATCGAGCTCGACGATCTCCTGCGGATAGCCCGTCTGATCGACCACGAAATCGACAAGGAAGCTCTCCAGCTCCGACGCTGCCCCGGAACGGGGAGCTGCGGATTGGGTGGCCGCCGGGATCGCCAACCGGTTGACCCCGGTGGCCACCGGAGCGGTCGGCACGGGCACCGGCTTCACGCTCACCGACTGCACCGCGACCGGAGGAGCCGTGACCGTGGCCGGTTGGCCATTCGCGACCGTCTGGTTCTTTGGGAGGGCTTGACCGTGGGGTGCAGCCGACGCGGGCTTCTCGGGGGAGCGGGGCGTGGTGGCAGGGCGGACGGGCCCCCCGCCGGCTCGATTCCTCGCCCGCCGCCTTGCGGTGGCATCGAACGACAGCACGGTGGCCGGCCGCGGAGCAGACTTGCCCACGACAGCCGGAGCGACGGCAGCCGCGCCGAGCGCCCCGACGGCCTGGAGCTGCTCGCGGACCTTGGCAAGATGACCGGCCACGTCACGGCCGCGCTGATCGAACTGGATGAAGGTCGCGCCGTCGCGGCCCTCGAGGACGCGTCGCGTCAAACCGGTGAGCACGCCCGAGGGCCCGACCTCGACGAACGTCCGCACCCCATCGGCCCAAAGCTTCTCGACCACGTCGACCCAGCGCACCGTCTGAGTCATCTGTCGAACAAGGCTGTCACGAACGTCGTCGACCGTGGCCATCGGGGCCGCCGTCGTGCTGCTGTAGACGCGGCGCGTCGGGGGCACGATCGATATTCCGCCGATCGCTTCGGCGAGCTTCGCGGCGGCTGCGGCGAGGAGCGGCGTGTGGAACGGGCTGGGAACGGCCAGACGCTTCGACCGGATGCGCCGCCCCTCGAGGAGCACCTCGACGGCATCGACGGCGCGGGCATGGCCGCCGATCACCGCCTGCTCGGGCGCGTTCTCGGCACACACCCACACCTGTCCGGCAAACGGTTCGATCGCCGCGGCGACGTCCTGGCGACGGGCGATCACGGAGAGCATTGCCCCCTGCTTCGGACCGTGCTGCTCGACGGCGGCAGCCCGGGCCTGCGTGGCCCGGGCGCCCTCCGCGAAGCTCCAGGCGCCAGCGGCCACCAGAGAGGGAAATTCTCCGAAGCTGTGGCTGGCGATGACGTCAGGGCTAAACCCCATCCCCTCGAGAACGGTCCAGGCGAGGAGATCGCCGAGGTACATCCCCCACTGGGTGTCCCACACCGCCGTGCCCATGGAATTGTCGGACTGCCAGGCGATCCCGGCGAGGGTCTCGAAGCCCGCCGACCGGGCACGCGCGTCGAGGCTCTCAACGGCCTGCCGGGCCGCGGGCGACTCCGCGATGAGGCTGCGGAACATGTCGGTGTACTGCGATCCCTGCCCCGGAAAGAGGGCCGCCACGAGTGGGCGCCCTACCGGCAGGGCATTCCCCTGGGAGCGAGACGGGGCGGGGATGACCACCGGCGCTGGAGCGCTGGCAGCCCGTTCCCTCGCGGCCGCCGGCACCGCGAGCCCGTTATCCATAACTACGTGGCCGACCTGAGTGTCGTGGACAACCGTCACGCACCCAGCCCGGTAGCCACTGGCATCGACCGCTGGCACGGCGACCGGTTCGGTCGATGCCACGCGCAGCCCGGCCCGTGCCGCGCCGGCCACGACCATCGGCGGCATGTGCCCCGATTCGAGAACGTCGGCTAGCTTGATCAAACCGGCTGCGGCGGCGGCCGCTCCGAGGTGGCCGACAAGCCCCTCGACTGCCCCGGCCACGGCATCGACGCCATATTCGGCAGTGACGGCAAGGAGTTCCGGTTCGTCGATCGCGCGTGTCCCGGAGCCGGAGATCTCCATCACCTTGACGGCCGACGGAATGATCCCCGCCTGAAGCCGAGCCTCACGGACCACGCGGGAGGTAGCACCAGCCACCGAAGTCCCTGATCCCACCGACACGCCACGAATCACGCCATGGATGCGATTGCCGGCACTCCGGGCGTCGGCGAGACGCTTGAGCACCATCACCACGGCTCCCTCGCCGGGAACACGTCCCTCGCCACGCATCGCGAGCGGTGATGCCGGAGCATCGGCGAGGAGCCCGGCAAGAGAGAGTTCCTCGAATGCGGTCAGGTCGAGAAACCTCTGTCCTGAGGCGCACAGGACGGCATCGCAGTCGCGCTCCCGGAGGAGGTCAACCGCCGCCGACAGCGCCGAGACGCCGGAGCAATCCCCGGAATCGAGGGCGAGCGCGCCCCCCATGAGATCGAACGACTTCGTCAGCCGGCTGGCGAGCGTGGAGCTCGTGAAGCTCCCCGTCTCGTCGACCAGCGCCGGCATCTTCTCGAGGAGCTTCTTTCCATAGCCCTCGACGATCCGCTCGATGTCACGCGGTGCGATTCCCCGGCGACCGAGGGCCGTGCGGAGGTGGCGCGAGGTTTCCGGCAGGCGGAGCCCCATCTGGAGGTCGTTTGAGAACTCGCCACCGAACATTGTCCCCACGACGACGCCGGTGCGGACGCGGTCGAGCGCCGCCACCCCGCCGACTTCGGCGATTGCCGCATCGGCCGCCTCGAGGAGCATGAATTGGAGCGGATTGGCTGCGGCGATCTGCTTCGGCGGCACCTTGTGCCGGCGCCAGTCGTACACAAACCCCTCGACGAAGCCCCCGACCCCGGCCACGGTATGCCACGTCCGCGGAGCCGTCGGATCGAGGGCCCGGGCGACATCGAAGCGCGAGGCCGGCACCGGGCCGATCGCGGTCTTCCCCTGGCGGACGAGGGACCGGAAGGCTTCGACCGACAGGGCCCCGGGGAGCACGCTGCCGATGCCGACGATCGCCACCGCTTCGTCGTCGGCCGTGCCTTTCGGCTTCGCCGGCGGCAGCGTGCCCGCAGGGTGCGCAGAAAGATGCTCGGCGAGGGCCAGATGGACGTTGAGACCCCCGATTCCGAAGGCGTTCACCGCAGCCCGGCGGGCTTCGCCATCGGCCCGCTTGGGCCACGGGATCGACTGGCTGGGAACGACGAACGGGCCGCGCTCCCAGTCGAAGTCCTCGTTGTATTCGCTGCAGGTCGAGCCGGGGGGGATGAGGCCATGCTCCATGGCGAGCACGACCTTGACCAGACTCGCCATGCCGGCCGTTTCCAGCGTATGGCCGATGTTCGCCTTCACGCTGCCGATCGGGATCTTTTTTCCCGCAGGGACGTTGGCCGAGACGAGCGCCGACAGCGCGCCGAGTTCGGTTGCATCGCCGACCTGGGTGCTCGTGGCGTGGGCTTCGATGTAGTCGAGGCGGCCGATCTCGCTCTTGTCGGGGTAGGCCCGCTCGACGGCGAGCTTCTGCCCCTCCTGGCGCGGCGCCCACAGGCTCTT
>CAJAYZ010000938.1 GCA_903949225.1 uncultured Planctomycetaceae bacterium | reverse complement strand
TGCCAAGGAAGAAGCGGTCGCCGGGCTCACCGGGCAGCTGTCGCGGATGATGCGGCAATTCTTCTCGCGGCAATCTGAGCGGGCCCCGGCCTGACGGTGGGCATGGCGGTTGACGTTCCGCCGTTCAAAAGCTGCGGAAGTTGGTCGCGTCGGGATCGTCGTCGGGCATGACGATGTGCGGGGCCTGGCGACGGGCCTCGACGGCGGCCCGGGATGGCGGAGCCTGGCGAACGGCGGCCCGCTGTGCCGCTGGCCGGCTGGCCCGTGCCGGTCGGTAGGAGGCGGCGGTGCCGGCCGACTGCGACGTGCTCGCGATCAGCGTCTGGAGTTGCTCGACGTTCTCCTGGAGCAGCTGGGCTTGGTTGGTGAGCTCTTCGGCGGCACTCGAGCTCTGCTCGGCGCTGGCGGCATTCCCCTGGGTGACCTTGTCCATCTGCGTCATCGCCACCCCCACCTGCCGGATCCCCTGCGACTGCTCCCGGGCAGCGGAGGCGATCTCGGCGACGAGGACATCGGCGGCGGCAACCCGCTCGACGATCTGCTCGAGCGACTCGCCGACATTGCTGCAGCTCCGCGAGCCGCGCTGGCTGTTGGCGATCGCCGCGTCGATCTTGTCGGCGGTCTCCTTGGCGGCCGCGGCGGAGCGCTGGGCGAGCGAGCGGACCTCGTCGGCCACGACGGCAAACCCGGCCCCGGCCTCGCCGGCTCTCGCTGCTTCGACGGCGGCATTGAGAGCAAGGATGTTGGTCTGAAAGGCGATCTCGTCGATGTTCTTCACGATCTTGGCGATGTCGAGGCTCGAGACCTCGATCGACTTCATTGCCAGCTTCATCTCCTCCATCGTCTGCTTGCCCACCTCGGCCGCACCGCGGGCCTGACCGGCAAACTCCTTCGCCTTCGAAGCGTTTTCGGCCGTCGCCCGGATCATCGCCGAGATCTCCTCGAGCGACGCGCTCGCCTCGGTCACCGAGGCGCTCTGCTCGCTCGTGCTCGCGGCCAGCGAACGGCTGGCGCTGGAGAGCTGGCCGGCGCTCGAGGCCGTCAGATCCGCCCCCTCTTGAATCGATTCGGAGATCCCAGAGAGCGCCCGGTTGGTCTTGTCGATGCCGGCCTGGATCGCAGCATCGATCGAAGCGAGTGCGGCCCGCGTCGAGCGGACGGTGTTCCAGCCGACGGCGAGCCCTGCCACGCTTGCAAGCATGAGGGCCGTGCCGATCACCCAGTAGCCCGACAGGGCAATCCGCTCGGCACCCCGCGACGCTTTTTCGGACAGCGTGACGTTGTAGTCGATGGCGTTGGTGAACTTCGTGACGCAGACTTCGAGGGCCGGATCGACCTCGTCGATGAGCCACGTCTCGGCATCCTCGATCTTCCCCGCCTTCACGAGCTCCACGAGCGTGTCGGCCTTCTTCACGAAGTCCAACCGGGCGTCGATCGCGGCGTTGATGCGGCGGGTGTCCTCGTCGTCGCTCCGGAGCGATCCGTCATAGAGGCTGCACGCTTCGTCGCCGGATCGCTTCGCCTCGCTGTATGCGGCTTCGGCCGAGGCCCGCATCACGGCATTGCCGTCGGAAAGGAGGACGCGGCGGCAGAACCGCGCCGCCGCGGCGTTGCTCTGGCCGATCTTGCCGAGCACGACGACCGACGGCACGGTGTTGGTGGCCAGGGAGGCGACCTGGCTGTTCACGCCGGAGATCCGCCAAAAAGCGATTCCCCCGACCAGGAGCAACAGCAGCACGACCAACAGAAACCCAATCGCGATGCGGCTGGGGATGGTCCGGGGATTCATGGCTTTTCCGGGGATCGGGGGCAGGATCGGCCACGGCAGACGGTCACCCGATCACGGCTTCAGCGAACGCTACAACCCTTTCCGGGGCAACGCAAACCTCGGAAGGGCTGTTCCCGCCGAGTTTTCCGATCGGGCAGGATTTGCACCCCCTGGAAACCAGGGGTAGGGTCAAGATGCGGGAAACCGGTTGCCGACGGCCGCGGCCCAAGAGAGCCGCCTCATCCGGTCGCGGCGGGTGGATCGTTCTCTGGCCATCGCGATTCTTCTCGTCGGCCCTCGGTCGACGTTGATTCCTTTTGAAGCTCCACGTCCTTGCAGCACGGTCCTTGACGTTCCCGGCCCGCTCCGAGATTTGAAGGCGCATGTCTACCGACCGGTTCGAGACCATCGCCAGGGCCAAGAAGGTCATCCAGCAGATCGGCTTGGAGTTGGCCTTCGTCGATGCCATCAAGGAGAACGGCGCCGATGGGATCAACGATCTCGTCCGCCAGTTGGAGTCGGCCCTCGATCAGGAGACGCCGGAGCCGATCGTCGAGGCGATGACCACCGTCCGGCAGTGGATCGACGAGCGTGTCGCCGCCGACAACAAACTCTCAGCGGTGACGATCGCCCGTCTCGGTGACTGGCAGCCCTGGATCGATGCGGCGATGATGTCGTGGGAATACGAGCTTCCCTATCCCCCGTTTCCGGAGGGCTGGAGGATTCCCGAAGGAGCCCCCGCCGGCCCCCAGGAAGCATCTCCCACGCCGGCTGCCGTTGCCCCGTCCGCCGCGCCGGCTCCGGCCGGAAGGGCTCGAGCGGCACTCCTCCCCGAGCAGACGGTGGAGGTGATGCCCGCCGACGCCGATGCAGAAATGCTCCAGCTGTTCTGTGCCGAGGCGCAGGATCTCCTCCAGGACATCGAGCAGGGGGTGCTCGTTCTCGAGGTCAATCCCACCGATTCCTCCTCCCTCGACTCGCTCTTCCGGGCGTTTCACACGTTCAAGGGGAACGTCGGGGTGATGAAGCTCATGGTGCTCCAGCAGCTCGCCCATGAGCTGGAGTCGATGCTCGACGCCGCCCGGCGGGGGAAGTACCGGCTCGTGAGCGAATCGATCACGGCGATCCTCTCTGGCGCCGACATCCTCAAACGATTCGTCTCCGAGCTCTCCAATCAGATCGTCGGCGTCAACACCGGGCGGACGATCGACCTCCCGATCCCGCAGCTGATCCATGACGTCCACGCGCTCCTTGCCGGGGAGTCGCCGGCCGCGGCCAAGTCTTCCGGTGGCGCTCCCCCACCCGACGCCGTCCCCGCTCCGCCCCCGCTCTCGCCGTGTCCGTCCCCACTCCCACCCGCGCTCCCCCTTCCCGACACCACCGGCGCTGGAAATGGCGCCGAGTCGCCCCGGGCCCCGGCGCCCGTTCCGGTGGAGCCGCCTCAGCCCCCACAAGCACCCGCTGCCCCCATCGCGCCGCTGGCCCCCACGGTGCCGTCGGTGGCC
>CAJAYZ010000937.1 GCA_903949225.1 uncultured Planctomycetaceae bacterium | reverse complement strand
GTTTCATGATCCGCGAGAGCCCGCCCCTGGCACGCCCAGCGGCGGGCTTTCTCGTTTTCAGGCCCTGAGAAAATCCCGCCCGCCACCAGCCACCCACCCATTGGAAGAATGGCCACTAGACTGGCTTAGACCTCACGGCGATACTTTTTTTCATGGAAAAAAGTTCGTCCGCCAACCATCGTTTACCAACCGTCAACGGCTACGAACTGCTCGACGAGTTGGGCCGCGGTACGACGGGAGTTGTCTACAAAGCTCGGCAAAAGGCCCTCAATCGCCTCGTGGCCTTGAAGATGATCTTGGCCGGCAAGCACACCTCGGCGGAGCAATTGGTGCGGTTTGAGACCGAGGCCCGAGCCGTTGCCGCGCTCAAGCACCCGAATGTCGTCCAGATCTACGATCTCGGCGAGAGCGAAGGGCTTCCGTTTCTATCGCTCGAGTTCGTCGACGGAGCATCGCTCGACGTTGCGATCAACGGCACCCCCCAGCCCCCGCGGGATGCCGTTGAGTTGATTCAACGTCTTGCCGGGGGAGTCGATGCCGCCCACGCCAAAGGGATTGTCCACCGCGATCTCAAGCCGGCCAACGTCCTTGTGAGCAGCGACGGCACGCCCAAGATCACCGACTTCGGCCTCGCCAAGGAACTCGAAAGCAAGTCGAGCCAGACCCGCAGCGGCTCTCAGATCGGCACGCCGAGCTACATGGCGCCCGAACAGGCCCTCTGCGAAACGTACGGGCCGTCCGTCGACATCTACGCCCTCGGTGCAATCCTTTACGAAATGCTCGTCGGCCGTCCGCCGTTCCTCGGGGCATCCCCTTATGAGACGACGCTGTTGGTGGTCAACGAGGAGCCGGTGCGGCCCTCGCTGCTGGTGTCGAACGTTCCTGCCGATGTCGAGACAATCTGCCTGAAATGCCTCCAGAAGGACCCGGACCGGCGGTATGTGGATGCCGTGGCGTTGGCCGAGGACTGCCGTCGGTTCCTCGCCGGCGAACCGATTCTCGCTCGGCCGACCTCCGCAGCAGAACGGCTGTGGCGTTGGTGCCGCCGCAATCCGCGCACCGCCGGCCTCGTCGCGGCCGTCATCGGCCTCTTGGCCGTGGTGTCGGTCGGGTCAACTGCAGCGGCAATCGTGATCGACAAGTCCCGGAAGGAAGCGGTCGCGGCGAAGAAAACGGCCGACGACGCCAAGCTTGAAGCGGAAGCCAACGAAGCGCTTGCCGCCAAGCGGGCCAGCGACGGGCTGTTGTTGATCCAAACCGTCGTTGATGAGATCCAAACCCAACTCGAGCAGGCTCCGGGCACGGAGAAACTCAAGAAATCGCTCCTCGAGACGGGGCTGGAAGCCCTCAGAAAACTCTCCTCGACCATGAACGGCTCGCGATCGACCGAGACGACGGAACTCGCGGCCCGCATGCACCTCGGCAACACCTTCCGCAGGCTCGGCTCCACCAAGGAAGCGATGGAGGAGTATGTCGACTCCCACACGATCGCCTGGCGGCGGGCCAACGACTTCCCCGACAACGCCGCAGCCCAGAGCAACCTCGCTTCCGTGCTCTCCACCCTCGGTGAAATGCGGCAAGAAGTGGAGCACGACATGGCGGCGAGCCTCGATTGCCATCGGCAGTCCCTCGCCATCTGGAGAAAGCTCAGTGGCCGTCCCCCCGGCAGTTCCTCTGATGGCCAGGGAGAACTCGAGCCGCTGGACATCACGCGGAGCCTCGCCGAGGCCCTGACGAATCTGGCGGTGGGCCTCCTCCGGCAGGGCAATCCGATGGAGGCAGCTACGTTGCTGGAGGAGACGATCGGCCTCCGCCGCAAACTCCTTGAAGAGTTTCCGGACGATCGCTCGCTCCACAAGGATCTGGCCCGGTCGTATCAGGGACTGGGGGAATCGGCCTTCCTGCTCGGAGACATCGGGCAGTCACGGGAGTATTACTCCCGCTGCCTGGCCACCAACGAGGAGATTCTCGCGGCCGACCGAGAGGATCTCGGCACACAAATCGAACTCGCCAGTGCCCTGGGCAACCATGGCGACATCGGCCTGCGGACGGGGGACCTCGACGGGGCCCGTCGCGACTTCGAGCGCTCGTTGGCGATCAATCGCAGCGTGCTTTCGCTCGACAAAAACGACGTCGATCAGATCCGGAACGTCGCCATCGAATGCCACCGCCTCGGCGTTGTTGAAGCGATGTCCGGGAATCGGGAGAAGTCGGTTTCCTGGTTCGAAGAGGCGCGGCAACTTCGGGAACGCACCGCCAGCCTCGATGAAGGAAACATCGAGCGCCAGATCGAATTGATGCTCACGCTCGCCCGCTGCGGAGCGTGGGAAAAGGCGACCTCGATCGCCGAGACGATCCGCACCCCTTCGAGCGACTCCGAGCTCCTCATCTGCATCGCCCGCTGCTTCACCCAATGCTCGACGGTCGTTCGTGACACCGATCCCAGCGCCGCCGATGCCCTCGGCGAGAAGGCGATCGAAGCGATCCAAGAAGCGGTGGCGGCGGGCTACAAAGACAAAGTCACGCTCACGACCGAGCCAGATCTCCTCCCGCTCAAGCCCCGGCCGGCCTTCGGGGAGATCATCTCAGGGCTGACATCGCCCTGAGGTCGGCCAAGCCCCGCGACCGCGACTACCGCACGATGTCGACCACGTCGCCCTGGCTGCTCGAGCGATCGAGGATCCGGTCTTCTCTGCTGACGATGAACCAATCGGCCCCCAGGCCACCGGTGAGCACGTCCTGGCTGCAGTCCCCGGTTGTTCCTTCGCGGAGGATCGCGAACCGGAAGCCCTTCGTCGACCAGGCCGACACGAACATCCGCATTTTCACCGGATCGTTCCAGATCTCGGTGGCGGAATTGGTATCGCCGGCGACGAGGATGTCGTCGTCGGTCCCACCATTGAGCCGGTCGGCTCCGTCACCCCCGACGAGGAGATCGTCCCCGCTGCCGCCGGTGAGGAGATCATTCCCCTCCCCGCCGAAAAGGATGTCCTCGCCGGCACCGCCGAGGAGGATGTCGTTGCCATCCCGGCCGTCGATGAGGTCGCCGGCATCGAGTGGGCTTGCGCTGTCGAACCGCCAGACGAACAGTTCGTAGCTTCCGGTCTGGGTCGCGTCGTAGCCGCGGACCTCGAGGAAGTAGCTGCCGTCGGCAGGGAGCACGAGGTCGGTGATGGCGGGATCCTGACTCTCGAACTCATCGTCGCTCGAGGCGATCACCTTTCCGCCGGCATCGGAGACGGTCAGATAGGCATCGAAGTTCTGGCCCTGGAAGCGGTTGAGGGCCTTCGACATCACCTGGAGATTCAGCAGGTCGCCGCGGCGGCCGTCGATCCGGTAGATGTCCTTCTGGCCCGACGTCGCCACCGTCCCGATGACGTCGACTGCGGCAACGACCAGTTCGCTGCCGGCATCGAATCCGCGGCGGAGCGTGTTGGGGACCGGCAGGGAGGCAAGGGACAGGCTCTGGGCGGAGCTGATGCCGCCATGCGGAGCAGACTGCTCGGCAACGAGGAGCCGACCGTCGGGCACGATCGGGGCCCGCTGATTGAAGGCGAGCTTGACCGCCTCACGCACACCGAAAAAGTGGCTCGTGGTCAGGTCGGCGAGCGTGAATCCGGTAAGAGCCGGCGTCGCCATGATCGAGGTGTTCGTCTCCCACGCTGCCGGGGCCCCGGGAATGGCCGGCGTCGCCGCCAGCCCCACTGTCTGGGGAGCGGTGTTCACCACGAAACCAACCGGCCCGAAGGCATCGGCGTGCCGGAGGCCCAACAGATGGCCGAGCTCATGGGCCGCCATCCAGGTGCTCGCAGAAACGAGATTGGCAGAGGTCGCCTCAGGTCCACCAGGGAGCCCGAGCAGCCCGTTGACCTGAACAATCGCCGTGCCGCCGAGGTTGCGGTTGCCAAAGTCGATCTCGGATGAGTCGCCGCCAGGCTGGCCATCAGGCCGGGCCTGATTGAAGAACACCGTGGCATACTCGCCCCACGCCGGCACCGAGGTCACGAACGAGACCTGGAAGCCGGCGTAGATCGAAGTGAGGCCGGCCAGAATGGCGGCGCGTTCGGTGTCCGTGTACAGATGCTCGCCCGCCTCGGTGCGGGAATCGAAGTCGAGGAGCACGAACTGCGTGCGGCCATTGAGGGGCGAGGCCGGTCCGCCACGATCGTCGGCGAGATCGGCGCCTGTGAGGAGATTGTCGAGGCCGTTCCCGCGGATCGTGTCGGCAGCGGGCGTCCCAACGACATTCTCGACGCCCAGGCCGTTGGTGAGGAGCAGCATGAGCCCGGCCCGCACGACCTGGGGCGCCGTGGTCGCCAGATCGATCGTGATTCCGCCGCCGGTGAGGCGCGAGAAGTCGAGCGTATCGACCCCGCCGAAGGGACTCTCCTCGAGGAGGAGCGCTCCTGTCACCCCGCCGACGAAATACACCCTCTCGTCACCGATGCCGCTGATGATCCGACCGAAGAGCTTTTGCCCGCCGATCACGGCACGGTCGGCTCCACCGCCGAGATCGACCATCATCACCACGGCATTGCCATGGAGATCGTCACACGAGGCGTTGTTCACGAACACGTCATCTCCGGCGCCCGCCGAGTAGACGAGATTCACGCCATTGCCGTCGTTGAGGAGGACGTTTGCCTCGGCCCCACCGGCAACATTGATCAGGCCGACGAAATTGCCATCGTTGCGGACCGAACCAAAGGCCGCGTCAGCCACGCGCACGAGGCCGACACCGTTGCCGGTGTTGGTGAGCGAGAGAAACCGGCCGCCGAGAATGTCGATCCGCGTATCGACGCCGCCACCGCTGTTGAGGAGATCGGAAAACTCATTCTTGACGAGCGTGATCTCGGTTGCATCGGCCTGATTTTCGAGCGTTCCGAAACTGATGCCACCGAGGTTGATCTTCGTTCCTTTTCCCTTATTTGTCAGGGCGTCGAACTTGATGCCGCCGAGATTGATCGTGGCATTCTGCTTGACCGGGGCGCTGAAGTTGGCCGCTCCCGTCACGATCGAGACGTCGCTCCCCTCGTTGAGGATCTGGC
>CAJAYZ010000936.1 GCA_903949225.1 uncultured Planctomycetaceae bacterium | reverse complement strand
TTGCCGCTCATCTCGTAGATGCCGAACGCGGTTTGACCCGCATTGCTCCCCTTCGTGGTCTTGAAGTCGATCGTCTTGGGAGTGAAGGTGGGATCGATCGTGCTCGTCCCCTCGGCAACATCTTTCCCGTCGACAAAAAGTGTCCATTCGCCGTCGCGGCCATTCTCGGTCGTGATCTTCTTGACGTCGTCAGCACCCACGGCGTTGCCGTTGACCTCGAGCGAGATCGCCCGCCAGGTCCCCTCGATCGCCAAATGGTCCTTCTTTGTAGCCTCCTCCTTCGTGTCGGCCACGGTCTGGGCCAGCGTCACCAGCGGAGCGAGGCAGAGGATTGCGGCGCCGATGGCCGCAGCGCGGAACGAGAGTGTGGTCATGGAGGCCCCCCGGGAAAAAAACGGTTTGTCCGAGGCCACACTGTAGCCCACCCGTCGGGGAACCGTGAGTCCCTGCGGCTCAACGCCCCGGTTGAGGCGGCCCGGCGGGGGCGAGCCTGGTCGCCCCCTGGTGGTGGCGGGGGAAAAAGGGGCAGTGGCGGCAGCCGCTCCCGCAACACTGGCCGCGCCGGCGGTGAAACGCCGCGGTGAAGACGACGTAGCCCTGCTCGACAGTGAAGTCGGGCTCATCGGGCTCGACTGGCGGCGGGGCTTCGTCGGGCATGACGCGGGCCAGTTCGAGGGAGAAAGGCCTGAAGGGCCGGCCCGCTGAAAGAGGCTCGAAAAAAAGAAAAGGGCCCGTGGTTGGGGAAACCACGGGCCCAAGAGCGGCTATCGAGGTGTGGGTCTTTGGGGGGGAACAGCCGCTGAAGAGAAGCACTTGGATGGTAGAGCGAGCTGCCGGACGGCGCTGGCGACTCCCGAACTATAGCCGACCTCTGCCCCCGTGTCGAACGATTTTTCACGCCGAAAGAGGCTGTTTTTCCCGTTTGGGCTGATTTTTTGCACAATTCTCACAATCCTCCCGGGGCAGACAGCGAAGCCGGGCTCTTCGCCGGGGGGTGGCGTGGCCGATACATTGGGCACATCCTGCCCCATTCACCGCCGCACCGCACCGGAGCCCCGCCAATGGCCGCCCGTCCCGTCGATCCGTTCTCCGCCCGTGGCACGTTCGAGACCGGCTCCGGGCCGGCCACGCTCTACCGGCTGCGGGCGCTCGACGACGCGGGGGTGACCAACACCTCCCGGCTCCCTTATTCGATTCGGATGGTCCTCGAGGCGCTGCTGCGGACCTGCGACGACTACGAGGTGACCGAAGCCGACGTCCGCGCCCTGGCAACATGGAACGCCGCCAAGCCGGCGGAGTCTGAGATTCCCTTCAAGCCGGCGCGCGTTGTCCTTCAGGACTTCACCGGCGTGCCGTGCGTGGTCGATCTCGCTGCGATGCGCGCAGCGATGCGCCGGCTGGGGGGAGACCCGCGGAAGATCAACCCATTGGTGCCTGTCGATCTCGTCATCGACCACTCCGTCCAGGTTGACCACTTCGGCACCCACCGGGCGCTCGAAGAGAACATCGCCATCGAGTTCGAGCGCAATGCCGAGCGCTACGCCTTCCTCCGCTGGGGGCAGCAGGCATTCCAGAACTTCCGCGTCGTCCCGCCGGCGATCGGGATCGTTCATCAGGTGAACCTCGAATACCTCGCCGGCTGCGTCTTTCTCCGTGACGATCCGGCCGCAGGCGGCGGCAAGAAGCTTCCCGTCGCCGTTCCCGACACGCTCGTCGGCACCGACAGCCACACGACGATGATCAACGGCCTCGGCGTCGTTGGCTGGGGCGTCGGCGGCATCGAGGCGGAGGCGGTGATGCTCGGCCAGGCGCTGTCGCTGCTCCTCCCCGAGGTGGTCGGGTTCGAACTCACCGGCCGGCTCCCCTCAGGCGCCACCGCCACCGATCTCGTCCTCACCGTCACCGAGATCCTCCGCAAGGCCGGTGTGGTGGGGAAGTTCGTCGAGTTTTACGGGCCGGGGCTCGCCGGGATGTCGCTTGCCGACCGGGCGACGATCGCCAACATGGCGCCGGAGTACGGGGCGACGATGGGATTCTTCCCGATCGACGACGAGACGCTCACCTATCTCCGGCTCACCGGCCGGCCGCACGCGCAGGTCGAGCTCGTCGAGCGCTACATGAAGGAGCAGGGGCTGTTCCGCACCGCCTCCGCCCCCACGCCCGAGTTTACGTCGACTCTGTCGCTTGACATCTCCACGGTCGTGCCCTGCCTTGCCGGCCCGAAGCGGCCGCAGGATCGGGTGACGCTCGGGGCGGTCAAGAAGACGTTTGCCGAGTCGCTCACTGCCCCCACGGCGAAGCGAGGCTTCGCGCTTGATGCCGCTGCCCTGGCGAAGACCGGCACGGTGACGGAGAACGGCCACACCTCGACGATCCACCACGGCGCGGTCGTGATCGCCGCGATCACCAGCTGCACCAACACGAGCAACCCGAGCGTGATGGTCGCCGCGGGGCTCGTGGCGCGGAAGGCGGTGGCCCGTGGGCTCTCCGTCAAGCCGTGGGTGAAGACGAGCCTCGCGCCGG
>CAJAYZ010000935.1 GCA_903949225.1 uncultured Planctomycetaceae bacterium | reverse complement strand
GGGCTCGAGAAAACCGGAGGTTTTCCAAGTGAAAAAAGGTCATGGATGACTTTTTCCACGGGCAGTTAGTCGCAAAACGGCTCAGCGATTTCCGGGGCCGGAAGGCTTGCGGCTGCTCCGCCGCGGCGTCTTCCCGGCGGGGCGGAGCGAGAGGGAGCTCCCCCCGGAATCGTCGGTCCCCGAGACCCGGCCGACACACACCAGGCACATGTCGTCGCTGCGGATTTGGCCGGCCGTGTGCCGTTCGACGTCGGCAAGGATTCTCCGCCCGACCTCCTCGGGGCTTCCCCCGGGCTTCCCCACCTGCGCCTCGATCCGTTCGAGCCCGTAGAGGCGATCCTCGACGTCCATCGCCTCGCTGATCCCGTCGGTGAAGAAGACGAGCGTCATCCCCGGCTCGATCGAGATCTCGGAAGCGCGGTATTCCCACTCGGCCGCCAAGCCGAGCGGAAGGCCCCCCTGTTCTGGACCGATGGCGGTCACGCCCCCTTTGGAATCGCGGACATAGGCGGGGAGATGGCCGGCGTTGACGAGCGTTGCCCGGTGGGTGCGGGGATCGAGGACCGCTGCGACGAAGGTGGCAAAGCGTTCGTCCCAACCGCTGCGGCAGACGCTGTCATTGATCCGGGTCACGGCGCGGACGAGATCGGGCTCCGCGGCGAGGCAGTATTTCACATCCCCGGAGAGCACCGCCATCACCATCGCTGCCGGCACCCCCTTGCCCGACACGTCGGCCATGACGACGGCGATCCTGCCATCGGGAAGGGGAACGTAGTTGAAGTAATCCCCCCCGACATGCCGGGCCGGCTCGTAGAAGTCGAACACCTCGTAGCCCGGGATCTCCGGTGGCTTCGAGGGGAGGAGTGCTTTCTGGACGTCGCCGGCCAGTTCGAGGTCGCGGTTGAGCTTGGCCTGGAGGACCCGCTCGTCGTGCGCCAGGGCCTGTTCCACCGCCTGCGCCGCGGCCCCGGCAATGCCGGCGAGGACCTCGAGATCCCGCTCGCGAAACTCCCCCCGCCCCCGCGCCTTTGCGTCGAGCTGCACGACCCCGAGGACGCTGCCGTCGCCGCGGCAGATCGGCACGCACATCACCGACCGGAGCCACCCCGACATGATGCTCTGGCTGGCATCGAACCGGGAATCGGACTGGAGATCATTGGAGAGGATCGCGCGGCGGGTCTCCAAGACGGTGTCGAGGACCGACACGCTCAACCGCGGTGGCCCCTCCTGACCTGCCCCACGGATCTTCTTACCGCGGAGGAGGAGCCGGCCGGAATCGGGATCGACCAAGAGCACGAAGCCCCGGTCGGCCTGGGTGTAGATCTCGAAGAGGCCCTCGACCCCCTCGGGGTAGAAATAGGCCTTGTCGGTCGGCACCCCGAAGCCAAGCCCGCCCCGGTAACGGCGGAATGTGATACCGCCGAAGCTGACCTCTTCGCCCACGCGGCCGCGCAGATCGGCTGCGGCAGCAGTGTTGAGATAGGTCTCACGCACCTCCTTGTGGGCCACCAGATCGGCGAAGAAGGCCGAGCCGCATTC
>CAJAYZ010000934.1 GCA_903949225.1 uncultured Planctomycetaceae bacterium | reverse complement strand
GGCCTGCGGCGCCGACTGTCGTCCGGGGGAGCCGGCGGCGATCTGCGGCCGCGGGCTCCACCCCGCCGCGTGTGCGGCGTTGCCGATCCCCCCGGGCCCGGGACGGGGAGGCGTGGGATTCGTCGCCGCCGCCCGGCCGACCGTCGAGGAGGCGCTCGAGGAGATCGTCGATCCGTCCCGACCGGGAATCGTTCCGCGCCGTGTCCTCGTGCAACCTCATCTCCTCTTCCGCGGCCGGGTCGAGGAGCAGGTGCGGGAGGCTGTCGACCGGGCCCGAGCAAGCCATCCGGCGATCGAATGGGTCGTCGTCCCCCGCCTCGGGGCCGAGCCGGACGTGGCGCGAGCCGTGGTGGCCAGAGCGCTTGAAACATTGGAAAAAGTCGAGAGATGACTTTTCCGCCGCCGTCTGCTGCGGCCGCAGGGGCGTGGCGGGATGATTTTTACCTCGTCAGCGAGGAAGGAACCTGTCACAATGCGCGACCGGGTCAGAGGAAACGCGAAGTGAAGGAGCCAGGCGTGGACACCACGGTCAACGATGCGTCCGAAGGTCGGTTGAATGGACGGACGGCAGCGGCTCATCCCGGAAGGGTGGCTGCTCCGGCGGTGCTCGGCCGGTGGCTGCTTGTCGCTTTAGCGCTGCTCCCCCTCGGGCGGCTTCTCGCCCAAGACCCCGCTCCGGCAGCGGCTCCCGCCGCGGCCTCCAAGCCGGGGCCGAACGACCGCCAGATCACGCTGGCCGTGAAGAGCTACATCGAACGCGAGCACTTCACCCACCACCCGATCGACGACGAGATCGCACGGCGCTGGTTCGGGATCTTCCTCGAGGCCCTCGACCCGATGAAGATCTATTTTCTTCAGAGCGACGTCGACGGCTTCGTCCAGAAGCGCGAGATGCTCGACGATCTCGTCAAGCGGGGAGACGTTTCCTTTGCCTATGAGGTCTTCAAGCGGTTTCTCGAGCGGGTCGACTCGCGCGTCCCGTTGGTCGAGAAGTTTCTCTCCGAGCCGCTCGATTTCACCCAGGACGAATCGATCGTCGTCGACCGCGACGAAACAAAATGGGCCCAGAGCGAGGCGGAGGCGGTCGACAACTGGCGGAAGCGGATCAAGTACGACCTCCTCATCCAGAAGATGGACAAGACGCCCCCCGAGGAGGCCAAGGACAAGCTCACGCGCCGCTACCGCAGCTTTGCCAAGCGGATGCACCAGATGACGGCCGACGAGCTCCTCGAGTCGTATCTCACGAGCCTCACCAGCTCCCTCGACCCCCACACGAGCTTCATGTCACCCGGCACCCTCGAGAACTTCGAGATCGGGATGCGGCTCCAACTCGACGGCATCGGGGCCTCGCTCAAGAGCGAGGATGGCTACACGACCGTGGCGGAGATCGTACCGGGCGGCGCTGCCGACCGCGACGGCCGGCTCACGAAGAAAGACCGCGTCATCGGCGTGGGCCAGGGGACCGAAGGCGACATCGTCGATGTCGTCGACATGAATCTCAACGAGGTCGTGAAGCTCATCCGCGGCAAGCGGGGGACGATCGTTCGTCTCAAGGTGATCCCCGTCGGGCAGACCGCGCCGAAGGAATACGACATCACCCGCGCCAAGATCGAGCTCAAGGACAGCGAGGCCCGCGGCGAGCTCATCGAGACCGGCCACAAGCCCGACGGCACGCCTTGGCGGATCGGCTACATCAATCTGCCGAGCTTTTACATGGACATGGCCGGTGCCCGACAGGGCCAGGCCGACTACAAGAGCAGCACCCGCGACACGAAGCGGCTGATCGACGACTTCCGCACGAAGGGGGTCGACTGCATCTGCCTCGACCTCCGCAACAACGGCGGCGGCTCGCTCCCCGAAGCGATCTCGCTGACCGGCCTGTTCATCGACAAGGGCCCGGTCGTGCAGGTCAAGGATGCCGAGAAGCGGATCCAGCAGTACGACGATGTCGATGCCGGCGTGTCGTGGGATGGCCCTCTCGTCGTCCTCACCAACAAGTTCAGCGCCAGTGCCAGCGAGATTGTTGCCGGGGCGATCCAGGACTACGGCCGGGGGCTCGTCATCGGCGACAACGCCACGCACGGCAAGGGGACCGTCCAGAGCCTCATCGATCTCGGTCGGCAACTCTTCCAGCGGCTTCCCAACGCCCCCTCGCTGGGGGCGATCAAGATCACGATGCAACAGTTCTACCGCCCCGGCGGGCTCTCCACGCAGCTGGAGGGGGTGAAGAGCGACGTCGAGTTGCCGAGCATCACCACCCATCTGCCCGTCGGCGAGGGTGATCTCGATCACGCGATCGAGTTCGACAAGGTGCCGTCGGCGAACTTCCAGCCGAGTGGCCGCGTGCCGCCGGCCATCCTTTCGACGCTCCGCGAGCGTTCCGGGCAGCGGGTCGCAGCCAGTGGCGACTTCGACAAGGTGGCCCGCGACATCGAGCAGTACAAGCGGCGGAAGAGCGAGAAGACGGTCTCGCTCCGCGAAGACGAGTTCGCGAGGCAGTGGAACGAGGGAAAGGCTGCTGACGACGAGGAGAAGAAACTCGAGGAGCAGGCCGATCCCCAGCGTCCGATCGTGAAGCGCGATTACTACTTTGAAGAGGCGATGAGCGTTGTCGTCGATTACCTCGCGGCCCTCTCCGGCGGCATCGACAGCCTCGCCAAGATCGTTCCCGCGGCTGCCGTGCCGGCCGAGGCTCCGGCTCCGGCCCCTGCGATCCAGTGACGATTCACAACACCGTTCTTCCCGACAGGGGCTCATCAATGCGGCGAGCGACCATTCTTATCCTCGCGGTGATGGCGGTCGTGCCGTTGATGAGTCGTGGTGCGGAGCCCGGTTCGGCCGGGACGGTGCAGGAAGAGAAGGTCTTCGAGAGAGAGATCACGGTCACAGCCCGGCTCAAGTATCTTCTCGCCCTTCCTGAGGGTTACGAGACGGGGGCAGAGCGCTGGCCGCTCCTTGTCTTCCTTCATGGGGCCGGGGAGTCGGGGGATGATCTCGAGAAGGTCAAAGCCCATGGGCCGCCGAAGCTGATTGCCGCCGGCGATCGCGCCTTCCCCTGCATCGTCGTCTCGCCGCAGAGCCCCGGCCGGGGCTGGAATCCCGACGTGCTCGCGGCGCTGGTCGACGAGCTCTGCCGGGAGTACCGGGTAGACGAGGATCGAATCTGGCTGACCGGACTGTCGATGGGGGGCTTCGGGACCTGGGCGCTGGCGGCGGCGAAGCCCGATCGCTTCGCCGCGATCGTGCCGATCTGTGGCGGTGCGAATCCTTCCCAGGCCGACAAGCTCCTCGGCATCCCCATTTGGGCCTTCCACGGCGCGAAGGACTTCGTCGTCCCGCTCGCGTCGTCGCAGGCAATCGTCGATGCGATCAGAGAGAAGGGGGGCGAGCCGAAGTTCACGGTTTACCCAGAGGCGGGGCACGACTCCTGGACCGAGACCTACGCCGATCCGGCGCTTTGGGATTGGCTCTTCGCCCAGACGCGTGGCCAAAGCAAGCGCGAATCGACGCCGGTGAAGTGAGCCCGGCCAGCCTCTCTGCGCCTCACGACAGGATCGGAGTGAGGACGTGGCCGTGGACATCGGTGAGGCGGCGATCAACGCCGTTGTGCCGCCAGGTGAGCTTCGTGTGCTCGAGGCCGAGGAGCCGCAGCACCGTGGCGTGGACGTCGTGGACGGTGGTGGGATTCGCTCGATCGAGTGGCTTGTAGCCCCATTGATCGCTCTCGCCGTGCGTGACGCCGCCGCGGATCCCGGCGCCGCACAGCCAGTTGGTGAACACGAAGGGATTGTGATCGCGGCCCCGTCCCGCCTGGGAACTCGGCATCCTTCCGAACTCGGTCGTCCAGACGACAAGCGTGTCGTCGAGCATGCCGCGCTGGTCGAGATCCTTGATGAGGGCCGCCGCGCCGTGGGCCATGCCGCGGGCGAGCGGCCCGTGATCGCGCTCGACGTCCTCGTGGGAATCCCAGTTGCGGCGCGGGAAGCCGTTGTCGTTGCCGCTCCAGACTTGTACGAAGCGGACGCCGCGCTCGAGGAGGCGG
>CAJAYZ010000933.1 GCA_903949225.1 uncultured Planctomycetaceae bacterium | reverse complement strand
TGCGGTCGGGCCGGCACTTTATCCACAGCCTGCTGAGGGCAACGACGGAGAGCGCGGGGTGATCGCCCCACGCATCTCTCGGCTCACATCGCCCAGCGGTGAAGAGTCGCTTGACCGGTAGCCAACGAGGCATAAAAAATAAAACTAGTTTAACTAGTTTTTTTTCGAGCGTTGTTTCTGAGGAGCTCGATCGATGCGGAAAGCAACGTGGAGCATCGCTGATGCCAAGAGCCGGCTGAGCGAGGTCCTCAACCGGGCCGAGCGTGAGGCCCAAGTGATCACCCGCCGGCAGCGGCGATACGTCGTGGTCGAGGGGCACGAGTATGAACGGTTGACCGGT
This sequence comes from uncultured Planctomycetaceae bacterium, assembly GCA_903949225.1. GTDB lineage: Bacteria > Planctomycetota > Planctomycetia > Pirellulales > UBA1268 > QWOP01. The sequence goes on along the minus strand of CAJAYZ010000933.1, from coordinate 1,813 downwards.
GCCCTTCCCAGCCTCAAGGAGCTGATTCTCGAGGGTCCGAGCCTGGACGGCGTCGATCTCGAGCGAGATCGGTCGAGCGGCCGGGATGTCCCGCTGTGAGGACTCTCGTCGACACGTGCGTTCTTTCCGAACTGCGGCGGACCGATGGCAACCCGCGCGTGCGGGCGATGTTCTCCACGATCGCCGAGAGCGATGTCTTCCTCAGCGTGCTCACCATCGGAGAACTGCGCAAGGGGATCGACCGCCTGAAACCGGGGCCGAAGAAGCACGCGCTCTCCGCGTGGATCGACAGGCTGGGGATGGCCGCAGAGGGGCGCATTCTCTCCGTCGATCTCGAGACGGCGGTCATCTGGGGCGAGGTCTCGGCCAGGGCAGAGAAGAAGGGGCGACCGATTCCGACCATCGACGGCCTCCTCGCCGCGACCGCAGTGCGGCACGGAGTGCATCTTATGACTCGGAACGTCGCCGACTTCGAACCGACGGGGGTCCTGTTGGTGAATCCCTGGGAGGACGGCGACGGCTGATCGTCAGCCCGGCACGTTGCCCGCGACTGACTGCCAATCCCGGTTCTCGCTCCGCTCCCTTGATGTTCCGCCCGCCGTGGCCATCGACTCCCGTCGCGACAGTGGTCGGCGACAAACCCGAACGACGACAAAGGATCCACCCATGCAACACTGGCTGCTCAAGAGCGAACCGGACTGCTTCTCGATCGAGGCCCTCCGCAAGGCGAAGAAGCAGACGACCCATTGGGACGGCGTCCGCAACTACCAGGCCCGCAACTTCCTCCGCGCGATGAAGGTCGGCGACCGCGCCTTCTTCTACCACTCCAGCTGTGATCCCCCGGCGGTCGTCGGCGTCGTCGAGATCGTCCGCGAGGCCTATCCCGACTCGAGTGCCTGGAATCCCGACGATGACCACTTCGACCCCAAGGCCTCGCCTGAAAATCCGGTCTGGTCGATGGTCGACGTGAAGCTCGTCGAGGTCTTTCCGCGGCCGGTCCCGCTCGACGAGCTCCGCAGCGTGAAGGCCCTGGCAGGCCTTGAGCTCCTCCGCCGCGGCAGTCGGCTCTCGGTCCACCCCGTGACGGCGGCCGAGTTCCGCACGATCCAGCAGCTCGGCGGCGGGTGATGCCGGAGGACGGCCCATCCCCACGCCGGCCGGCGTGGCCATAATGTCGGCATGACCTGCCGCCCGCCATTCACCGCTCCCCAGCGCCCCGCTGCGACCACCGCGCTGCCCGAGCCGCTGGCCTGGATCGACGCGGGCCTCGAGGCCCTTCGTCGCGACGGCCTCGAGCGGCCCCGGCGCGTCCGCGCCGGGCGGCAGGGGAGGGTGGTCGAGCTTGACGGCCGGGCACTGCTCAACTTCGGCTCCAACGACTACCTGGGGCTGGCCGGCGATGTCCGACTGACGAAGGCCGCCTCCCGGGCTGCGTGCGCGGAGGGCTTCGGCTCAGGGGCGAGCCCGCTGGTGAGCGGCCACTCCTCCACCCACGCGGCCCTCGAAGCGGCGCTGTCGGAGCTCCTCGACACCGGCGACGCGCTTCTCTTTCCCTCGGGATTCGCTGCCAATGCTGCCACGATTGCGGCGCTCGTCGGCCCCGGCGATGTCGTGTTCAGCGACGAGCGCAACCACGCGAGCATCATCGACGGCTGTCGGCTGTCGCGCGCGGCGGTGGCCGTCTTCCCCCACCGCGATGTCGCCGCCCTCGACCGGCTCCTGGCAGCCACGCCGGCGCGGCGCCGGCTGATCGTTACCTACAGCCTGTTCTCGATGGACGGCACGATCGCGCCGCTTGCCGATCTCGCCGCCG
>CAJAYZ010000932.1 GCA_903949225.1 uncultured Planctomycetaceae bacterium | reverse complement strand
TGTCGTGGAGGAAGGTGGGGAGCCAACCGTAGATCAGCCACAGGCCGAACACGAAGCAAGGGAAGACCGCGCAGAGCACGACAAACGACGGCGCCCCGAACAGGCTCCGCACGAGGCTCGAGGGAGCCCGAGCCGAGGAGGCCGCGGAGGTCGCTTCTGCGGGTGTCTCGCGCACGCCCCGGAGGAAGAGGAAGTAGGGAACGGCATAGGCCACGCCGAGGATGCCGAGCATCCAAAAAGCGTCGCGCCACCGGCCGGCGTCGGCCATCCGGCCGCCGAACACGCTCCCGGCGACGGTGCCGGCGATCTGGGCCGTGGTGAGGATGGCGATCGCCCGCGAGCGGAGGGCGGGGGGATGGGCGTTGGCCGTCAGCGCGATCGCCGTCGGCATGAAGAGCGATTCGGAGATCCCCATGGCGCCGCGGAGGGCGAGGATGTCGGAGCCCGAGCGGGCCCAGCCGGTGGCGAGGGTGACAAGGCTCCAGACGACGAGGCTGCCGACGGCGAGGAGCCGCTTCGAGATTCGATCGCCGAGGATCCCCGCGAGCGGGCAGCCGAGGGCGTAGACCCACAAGAACACCGCGCCGACATAGCCGAGCTGCCGATCGGACATCGCCAGCTCGGCCTTGAGGGCCGGGAACATCGCAAACACCGCCTGCCGGTCGCAGTAGTTGAGGAAGTAAGCCCCCCACATGAACGCCAGGAGGAGCGTGGCCGCCCCGGAGGCACGCGTCGGGGGCGGGGAAGCGTCGCGGCTGATGGCGCTTTTGGTCACGCGTGGAGGACCTCGTCGGCGCCGACTTCCTGCGCGATCACGGCGACGCAGTCCCCTTGGCTCGTGAGGCAGGGAGCGCGCATGGTAATCAGATATCCGTCGGAGCGGGCGTGGATCGGCTCCGCCGCCCGGTCGGGGCGTTCGAGGTGGTGGATCCAGCCGATCGTGTCGCCGCGGCGCACCTTCTCGCCGAGATCAACGGCCACTTCGAAGACGCCCGACTCGGGCGCGAGCAGGTAATCGTCGCGGTGGAGGGCCTGGGTGAGGATCGCCGGCGGCAGGCCGAGGCCGGCGCGGGTCTCCTCTTTCCCTGCAAGGACGCCGCAGTGAATGAGGACATTGCGCAGCCCCGACTGGGTGATCCGGTGGACGCGGGCCGGGATCCCCTCCCCTCCCCCCATCTCGGTCGTGATCACGAGCTTCCCCTGGTTCTCGGCCTCGACTGGCAACAGCCCCGTGCCGGCGATGTCGGCGTAGAGGAAGGAGAAATCGGAGTTCCAGGCGAGCATCGCCGCGAGCATCTTGCGGCGCTGCTCCTTGTCGGGGACGAGGTGCATGTGGGAGCAGGGGACAAACTCCATGCTCCGGCCGCCGGAGTGGATGTCGATGACGACGTCGCTCGCCGGGAAGAGGACGGTCGTGAGGTAGTGGGCGATCTGGCTGGTGACCGATCCTTCCGGGTGGCCGGGGAAGGCTCGGTTCATGTTCATGCCGTCGAGGGGGGAGAGCCGGGTGGCGGCCTTCGCGGCAGGCATGTTGAGCGATGGCACGAGGATCAGCCGCCCCGACACCTGCTCGGGCCCCACCTCATGGGCGAGGCGCATGATCGCCACCTGCCCCTGGTATTCATCCCCGTGATTGCCGCCGAGGCAGAGAACGGTGGGGCCCTCCCCGCGGGCGATGACGGTCATCGGCACCATCACATTCGCCCAGCCGCCGAGATTGTGCGAATA
>CAJAYZ010000931.1 GCA_903949225.1 uncultured Planctomycetaceae bacterium | reverse complement strand
GGCTTCTACGCCGCTGAAGAGACGGTGATGATCGTCGGCCCGAAGCGAAAGATGCTCCCCACGGTGCGCGTCCTCGGGCCAACCCGGAAAGCCTCGCAGGTGGAGCTCGCCTTCACCGATGGAATCTCGCTCGGCATCGACCTCCCCGTGCGGGCCAGCGGCAAGATCACGGGCACTCCTGGATGCGTCCTCGTCGGCCCGGCCGGCGCCGTCGAGCTCGGCGAAGGTGTGATCCGGGCCGAAAGGCATGTCCACATGAACTACGGCGATGCCGAGTTCTTCGGTGTCAAGGATGGCGACCGGATGAGCCTGGCGATCGACGGCGGCTGTGGCGTGATCCTCCGCGATCTCCTCGTGCGAGCCGATGCGACAAGCAAGCTCGAAGTTCACATCGACACCGACGAAGGCAACGCTGCCGATCTCGATCACGCCAGCGGCGTGCGGCTCATCAAGCAGACCTGACACGGAGCCCACCCATGGCCAAGAAGACCGCAAAGAAGGCAGCGCGAAAGGTGACGCAGCAGCGTCTCCCGATCACGCCCGCCACTACAACACAACCGATCGTCCAGCCGGCGCGTGCCGGCGCGATCGACGGGGATGGCCCCGGGATGATGGAAAGCGACTCCGGGCAGAGCGCCCGGATCACGACAGGAGCAGTGCTCACGATGGCGAAGAAAATCGAAGCCCTCGGCATGATCGAGACGAAGGGGTTCGTCACGCTCGTCGAGGCGGTGGACGCGATGATGAAGGCGGCCGATGTCACCTTCCTCGGCTGGGACAAGATCGGCAGCGCCTTGGTGACGGCTTTCGTCTCCGGCGACGTGGCGGCCGTAAAAGCGGCGATCGACGCCGGTGCGGCGGCTGGTGGCCGGATCGGCGACGTGGTGAGCGTGCAGGTCATTGCCCGCCCCCACGAAGACATCGACATCGTTCTCCCGGCCTCGGCAGCGAGCGCCCGCAGCGGCGTCGAGTGATTTTGAATCTCCTCATTTCCTCCCACTTCTTTTCACAGGAACTTTCGCGATGAACACTGCGATCGGTTTGATCGAGACCAAGGGACTCATCGGCCTCGTCGAGGCCACGGATGCGATGGCCAAGGCGGCCAACGTGAAGATTCTCAAGCGGGTGAGCATCGGCGGCGCCTATGTGGCGACCGTCGTGCAGGGTGACGTCGGCAGCGTCCGCGCTGCCGTCGAGGCCGGTGCGGCTGCCGCCCAGTCGGTCGGCGAGCTCGTGGCCAGCCACGTCATCCCGCGCCCGGCCGAGAGCCTGACCACCGCCTTCTTCTCCTGAAGCAGCGGCGGGCGAGCGTTGTGAGGCCAGACAGTCGCCGTATCAACGGCCTGTCGGCCGCAGGTTTTTTGGAATCGCTGTCGCGGGCGGGGGCCGCTGGCCCCCGCCTGGACAGGGCGACGACTCCGGTCACGGATTCGTCGCCAGAGCGAGTGACGGCAGAGCCATCGAAGCAGGAACGCTGGCCACGGATGGCCCGCTTCAGGGAACGGACAGGAACAGACCAGGCCAGAACGTCACCACTGGCCTTACCAACGGATTGCGAAGGAACGACCGATGATCATCCTCGTTGCCAATCTCGGCTCCACGAGCTTCAAGTACCGGCTCTACGACCTCGCCGATCGTCCCACGATCGGCGGCGAGAAGGAGCTGGCGCGCGGAGGCGTGGAGCGGATCGGTGCCCCCGAGAGCCGGGTCTATGCCCGCACTGGCGGCAAGGACATCGAGTCGGTGATGCCGGTCCCCGATCACGCCGTTGCCCTCCGGGCGGCCCTCGAGCAACTCACCGGCAACGGTGGGCCGCTCTCGAGCATTGATGAAGTGGCGGCGGTCGGCTTCAAGGCGGTGCATGGCGGCCGGGTGAGCGGCGTTGTCCGCGTCACCCCCGACGTGCTTGCGGCGATGGAAGAGATGCGGGAGGTCGCCCCGGCCCACAATCCCCCCTACGTCAAGGCGATGCGGCTGTTGGGTGAGAAGCTGCCGAGCGTGCCTCTCGTAGCCGCCTTCGAGACCGGCTTCCATGCCACGATTCCCGATCGCAACGGCCTCTATGCGGTGCCGACGGAGTGGGTGGAGAAGTTTCGGGTCCGCCGGTTCGGCTTCCACGGCGCCAGCCACCGGTATGTCGCCGGCCGGCTCATGGACCTCCAAGCGAAGCGTCCCCTCCGTGCTGTCTCCTGCCATCTCGGCGGCTCGAGCAGCATCTGCACGATCCGCGACGGGAAGAGCGTCGGCACATCGATGGGAATGAGCCCGCAGTCGGGGCTGCCACAGAACAACCGGGCCGGTGACCTCGATCCGTTCGTGCTCCTTCATGTCGCCAAGGCGACCGGCCGGAGCTTCGAGGATCTCCTCGTCGAGCTGTCAGGCAAGGCCGGGCTCGCCGGGATGTCGGGCACCTCGGGCGACATGCGTGACCTCGAAGAGGCTGCCGCGGCCGGCAATGCCCGGGCCCGGACGGCGATCGATGTCTATGTCGGCTCGATCCGCCACTGGCTCGGCGCCGGCATCGTCGAGCTCGGCGGCCTCGATGAGCTCGCCTTCGCCGGCGGGATCGGTGAGAACTCGCCGCTCGTTCGGGCGGAGGTCTGTGCCGGCCTCGAGGATCTCGGGATCAAGCTCGACGCCACCGCCAACGCCCACCACGGCGACAAGAGCCAGCCCGGCGGCGGGGAACGAACCATCTCCGCCCCCGACTCCAAAGTCACGATCCGGGTGATCCCCACCAACGAAGAGCTGGTCGTGGCCCGTCAGACCCGTGATCTGCTCGTCCAGAAGGAAGGTGCCTGATGTTTGTCGCCCTCGTGACCGGTTCGGTTGTCGCCACGCAGAAGACCGAATCGATGACCGGCCACAAGCTCCTCGTCGTTGAGCCCTACCGGCTCGATGAGAAGGCTCGCGACCGGCTCGTCTCCACCGGCCGAACCTTCATCGCCGTCGACACGCTCGGCGCCGGCGAAGGCCAATTCGTCCTCGTCACCCAGGGCTCCAGTGCCCGCCTCACCCCCGAAACGAAGTCGCTCCCGATCGATGCTGTCGTCATCGGCTTGGTCGACAGCGTTCGCATCGGGGGGAAGAACGTCTTTTCCCGTAACGCCCAGGAAAGCTGAGAACCACCATGGCCCAGGCCACTGCCCCCTGCTCCACCGAGATCCAGAGCATCGTCCGCCAGGTGATCGCCGAACTGCGCGCTGCAGCGCCTGCGGCCAATGGCGCCCCCGCTGCCAATAACGCCCCTGCCGCCGGCCCCGCCCCGCTCGCCCCGGCCACCGTCCCCTGGACGCCACCGGCTCCCCCGGCGCCGGTCGCCCCGGAATCGTTTGTTGGCCGCCACGGCATCTTCGCAAGCGTCGATGAGGCGGTGCGAGCCGCCCAGGAGGCGTTTCTTCAACTCGAGCGGCTCGGCGTCGAGGGGCGCCGCCGGGCAATCGCCCACATCCGCCGGATCTCGATCGAGGATGCCGTCGAGCTCGGCACGATGGAGTTCAACGAAACGAAGATCGGCCGCCTCGCCCACAAGATCGAGAAGCTGAAAATCCTCGGCGAGCGGTCGCCGGGCGTGGAGTTCATGCGGAGCGAGGTGTTTAGTGGCGACCACGGCCTGGCCGTGATCGAGCATGCTCCGTTTGGCGTCATCGGCGCGATCACGCCGGTCACCCACTCCCTCCCCACGATCACCGGCAACGCCGTAAGCATGATCGCCGGCGGCAACACCGTCGTCGTCAATCCCCATCCGAGTGGCAAGAAGGTGGCCGCCGAGGGGGTGCGCCGCTTCAATCAAGCGATTCATCGCGACCTCGGCATCGACAACCTCATCGCCCTGATCGCCGAGCCGACGCTCGAGAGCGCTGCCGAGCTCTTCAAGCACCGCGGCGTGAAGCTGATCTGCGTCACCGGCGGCCCGGCCGTGGCGAAGGCCGCGCTCGAATCGAGCAAGCGGGCGATCGTCGCCGGCCCCGGCAATCCGCCGGTCGTCGTCGACGAGACGGCCGACCTCGACCGGGCCGCGCGGTCGATCATCGCCGGCGCCGCCTACGACAACAATCTCCTCTGCATCGCCGAGAAGCAGGTGTTTGTCGTGTCGAGTGTGTTCGACCGGATGATTGAGGCGATGGGCCGGGCCGGGGCCGCCCGGCTCAATCCCACGCAGGTCGACGCACTGACCGCGAAGGCGATCGTCTGGACCGGCGAAGGGGCCCACCGCCACCAGGTGGCCTGCAAGGACTTCATCGGCCAAGACGCCTCCGTTCTCGCCCGTGCGGCCGGGACCGGAGTCGCCAGTGAAGTCGAGCTCCTCTACGGCGAGACGTCGGTCGACAACCCGTTCGTGCCGGTCGAACAGATGATGCCGTTTGTCCCCTTCATCCGCTGTAAGGACGCCGACGAGGCGATCCACCGGGCCCATGCCAGCGAGCATGGCTTCCGCCACACGGCGATCATTCACTCTCACGACGTCCGCAACATGACGAAGATGGGCCGCCTCCTCGACACCACGCTGTTTGTCAAAAACGGCCCGAGCACCGCCGGCCTCGGCCTCGGCGGCGAGGGCTACATCTCGTTCTCGATCGCCACGCCGACCGGCGAGGGGGTGACGACGCCGCTCACCTTCACCCGCCAGCGCCGCTGCACGCTCGTCGACGATCTGCGGATCCTCGGCGCGGCGGAGTGAGCCCGGGCTCCAAGACGACGCGCCAGACGTCACGCCAGAAAACCTCTCAGGACAACACACCAAAGCCGCACACCAAAGTTCCCCCCCACCCCTGCATCTCGCCTATGTCCTCGGCAGGGTCACCGCGACGGTCAAGGTTTCGTCACTGGCCGG
>CAJAYZ010000930.1 GCA_903949225.1 uncultured Planctomycetaceae bacterium | reverse complement strand
CCGGGCTTGACGGCTAGCGGAGCCTTGGATGGCGGAGCGCTGGCGGCATGCAGCGCGCGCAGGCCAAGGACGGCCTAAGCGAGCGTCCGGCGACGGGGCGTGGGCAGCCCCGAAGCGCCGCAAGACTTCGAATCAGGGCCCGCGCTCAGTCGTCGTCGGTGTCCGCATCGTCTCTGGCGAAATCGACGTCGATGTAGCCGATCATCATCTCTTCCCAAGTCTGCTCCCCCCACATGACGTTTTGCGTCGGGTCGGGATTGGCGAGATTCGCGGAAGAGTTGTCGAACAGGGCATCGCAGACGATCCGCGATCCGGGCTCGAGGTCGCGCGACTCCGCGAGCGTGTAGTAGCTCTGCCAGCCGAAGTCGAAGGCCGGAACGTCGAGGAGGATCTCCTCTTCCCGGCCCGGTTGCATGAGGGTGTAGCGGAACGCCTTGCCGCGGAGGTGCATGTGGGGCATGAAGGAGAGGAGGCGCGTCGGCCGCTTCACCGGCACCTGCGATTGCACCGGATGGGCGCTCGCCCCAGCCGGAATCACGAATCTTGGATTGGCGATGCCGACGGTCAGAGCCTCGCGCTTCGGGGGCTCCTTGGCAAGGATCAGGCCAACCTTCGAGCGGTCGGTCGTGGCACGGCCGTTGGGGGTGTAGTGGATTTGAAAGCGGAGCGTGCTGCCGGCAGGGATCCGCTTCGCCGTGCCTTCCGGGTAGACGCTCGGCATGTCACCGGGGGCGTAGCCACAGAGGTGGCCGAAGCCATCGGGACCGCGCCCGCGCGGCTGCCCCGGCGCGTCGACGTAGACGATGATGTGATGGACGATGCCGTGGTCGCCGGGGACCGCCTCGGCCGCCTGCACCCACATGTCTTCGGTGAAGTTCGTCGGCACCGAGATATTCACGTAGGGCATCGTTCCCTGGGCGGGAATCGTCGTCGGCTCGGGGATCTCGAAGACGAGATCGGGAGTGCCGATCGTCCAGCCCTCCGGAAAGGTCCGTGGCGCCGGTTCCTCTCCCTCGCCCCGCGGCGCGCCGTCGGCGACCCACTTGAGAAGCTTGGCCCGCTCGGCGGCGGAGAGACGCCGGTCATTGACGAACTCGCCGTGACGCGGGTCGGCATGCCAGGGGGGCATGCGCCGATTCTCCACGACCTCGCCGAGCATCGCCGAGTGGGCGTAGGCGTCATCGTAGGTGAGCAGCGAGAAGCCCCCGACTTGGCCGGGCCGGTGACACGATTGGCACTTTGCCTGGAGAATGCCGGCCACGTCGCTCGTCCAGGTGACTGGGCCGGCGATCGGTGGGGCGGGGTCGTGCTCGTCGAGCCAAGCCGCGATCACGGAGCTCGTCGGCCGCACCCGCTCGAGGTCGGCGAGCTTCGACTTTTCCGGCGCCACCTTCGTGAGCCGGCATCCCTGCACGGGCGTGGCACGGGGATCGATCTGCTTCGGGTTGCCATCGAGGACAGCGTCGATCGCATCAACGAGCCAGGTGTGGCGTGGCTCGGGGAGCGAGACGTCGTAGCCGTACTGATCGTCGATGGCGCCGCGGTAGCGCATCGTGCCGCGAAGGTCGACGAGGATCGCCTCGTTCGATCGCTCCACCATGACCGCGTCGGCGAGCTTGTTCCCGACGTCGTGGAGGATCGGGATCGCCACCTGCTGCTCAGTGACCCAAGCCTTCAGCTCCTCCGCCGTGTCGCCCGCTCCTGAGGCGACGCCGAAGAACAGAACGCCCTTCGCCTCGTAGGCCTTGGCGAGCTCGGCGAGGCGCGGGAGGTATTTGTCGCCGAGCGGGCAGCCGGGGGAGACGAACACGAGCACCGCGGCTTTCACCTGCCGCATCCCGAGGAGTTGGCCGAACACACGATTGCCCACGGCGAGCCCGTAGAACCAGGTCTCGTCGCCGGTGACGACGTTCGGGAGGCGGAAGTCGCCGACCCGCGTCCCCACGAGCCGATCGACTGCTGGAACGTCCGCGGCACGTGTTGGACCGCCCGAGAGCAGCACGGCCACCAGAACGAGCCACAAGGGAGCCCAAAAGAAGGGAGACCAAAAGCGGCGTGTCGGGGCGGTGGTCAAGGGGCACCTCCGGGTGGATGCAAGACAATCTAGCAATACCAGCATAATAGACGCCGATTCGGTTTCGATGAACCGCATGTTTCCGCAGCGAGAGCCGATTCCGCCGCCCGCCGCCTACCTGCGTATGATGGGGCCGTCCGATGCCCCGACCGGGGGAGCTCCGATCGGTCCGATCTCCTTCCCTCATTCCGAATCCCGCCCCAGGAACCTCCCCCCCATGAAGCCCCGTGAAGTGCTGGCGATGTGCCGTGAGAAGGAGGTCAAGGCGGTCGATCTGCGGTTTGCCGACTTTCTCGGCGCCTGGCAGCACCTCACGATCCCGGTCGGCAAGCTCGAAGAGGACACCTTCGGCGATGGCCTCGGCTTCGACGGCTCGAGCCTCCGCGGCTGGCAGCGGGTCGACGAGAGCGACATGCTCCTCGTCCCCCAGCCCGACACGGCAGTCGTCGATCCCTTCACGGCCCTCCCCACGCTGTCGATGATCTGCAACATCCAGGATCCGATCACCCGCGAGGACTATTCCCGCGACCCGCGCTACGTCGCCCGCAAGGCGGTCAACTATCTGCGCAGCACCGGGATCGCCGACACCTGCTTCATCGGCCCGGAGGCGGAGTTCTTCGTTTTCGACGACGTCCGCTTCGACCAGAATGCCCACGAGGGCTACTACCACGTCGATTCCTCCGAGGCGGAATGGAACCGGGGGCGGAAGGAGGGGCCGAATCTCGGCGGCAAGCTCCGCTTCAAGGAGGGCAACTGCCCCCTCCCCCCCGGCGACCAGATGATGGATCTCCGCAACGAGATGATGCAGGCGATGATCCACTCGGGGATCGACGTCGAGGCCCAGCACCACGAAGTGGCCACGGCGGGGCAGTGCGAGATCGACATGCGCTACCAGGAGCTGGTGCGGATGGCCGATCAGGTCTGCCTTTACAAATACATCGTCAAGAACGTCGCCCGCCGTCACGGGAAGACGGCGACGTTCATGCCGAAGCCGATCCATGGTGACAACGGCTCGGGGATGCACGTCCACATCTCGCTGTGGCGCGACGGTCAGCCGCTGTTCGCCGGCACTGGCTACGCCGGGCTCTCCGAGATGGCTTTGCTTGCCATCGGCGGCATCCTCCGCCACGCGCCGGCGCTCCTCGCCCTCACCAATCCGACGACAAACAGCTACAAGCGGCTCGTCCCCGGCTACGAGGCGCCGGTGAATCTCGCCTACTCGCAGCGCAACCGTTCCGCGGCCTGCCGGATCCCGATGTACTCGACCAATCCGCGCACGAAGCGCGTCGAGTTTCGCTGTCCCGATCCGACCTGCAATCCCTACTTCGCCTTCTCGGCGATCCTCCTGGCGGCGATTGACGGCATTCAAAACAAGCTCCATCCGGGCGAGCCGCTCGACCGCGACATTTACGACCTCCCGGCGGAGGAGTTCAAGAAGGTGCCGCGGGCACCGGGGTCGCTCGAGGAGGCGCTTGTGGCCCTCGAAGCCGACCACGACTTCCTCCTTCGGGGAGACGTCTTCACCCCCGACGTCCTCGAGCACTGGGTGAAGCACAAGCGCGAGGAGGAGATCGCCCCGATGCGCCTCCGGCCGCACCCGTACGAGTTTTGCCTCTACTACGACGTGTGAGTGGCAGGCGCTCGTTGGACCGGCTCGTCAGAGAAACCGGCGCGGCGAGAAGGGGGCCGGGTCGAGATGGGGGGGCTGGCCTTCCATGATCTCGGCGACGAGCTTTCCCGTCGCGGTCGCCAGGCTTATCCCCAGCATGTTGTGGCCGGTGGCGAGGAAGGCGTTGGCGAGGCGCGGCGTTGGGCCGATGATCGGCAAGCTGTCCCAGGTCATCGGCCGCCAGCCGTACCAGGTCTCCTCCGGCCCGGCGCCCGACGGCGCTACGAGATAGGGCTTGGCCGAATCGTGCAACTGTTGGATGCGCCTGGCGGGGATCGACGTGTCGTAGCCGGCAAACTCCATCATCGAGCCGAGCCGGTAGCCATCGGCAAACGGCGAGACGCCGATGCGGTGCTCGGGGAAGAGCATCGGATGAACCGGACAGGGATCGGGGCGGTGCATCGTCACCGAATAGCCCTTTCCCTGCTCGATCGGGATCGGGCACTCGAGCTCCTTGGCGATCCGCGGGCTCCAGCCGCCGAGGGCGAAGACGTAGCGATCGGCAACGAGCGACCCTTGCGAGGTGGCAAGCGCCGTCACCCGTCCCCCCGATCGCTCCACCCCCTCGAGCCGGCAGTGCTCGATGAAGCGGACACCGCGCGTGACGAGCCGCTGCGACCAACTCGCCATCAGCCGATCGGGGCGAAGGGAGGCGTCGCCGGGATAGTGATAGGCGCCGGCGAGGCCTGATTTGAGCGCCGGATCGAAGGCCGGCAGGGCCGCGCCATCGAGGCGCACTGCCGGGACGCCGAAATGGTCGGTGAGAAGTCTGTCGGTTGCAGCAAACGATTTCATGCCGCGATCCGTCCGCAAGACATAGAGCAGCCCCGTCTCCTGCCACTGGCAGTCGAGCCCCTCGTCGCGGACGAGCCGCCGGTATTCCGCGATCGAGGCGTCGAGGATCCCCTTGAGGTGAACTCCCACCTCGAGGACCTGCTTGTGGGTGCAGCGACGGGCGAATTGCCACATCCAGTTCCACAGGGCAGGGTCGAGCCGCGGCTTGACCCGGAACGGAGCGTTGGGAGTGAACAACGACTTGAAGGCCACGCCGAAAGCGCCAGGCTCGGTGAGCGGCAGGACATGGCTCGGACAGATGTAGCCGCAGTTGCCGCCGGAGCAGGCGGCGCCGATCGTCCCCTGATCAATCACCGTCACGCGCAGGCCGGCCGAGGAGAGGTAATGGGCGCAGGCAACGCCGATCACGCCAGCGCCGACAATGATCACGTCGGGGCGGCGGGAATCGTCTGGGGCGTTCATGAGGGCGGCGTCGCAAGTCATGGCGTCGTCCCGAGGACGATCCCCGTGGCGAACGGGTCGCCCGGCTGGCGGATGAGTGTGGCCTCACCGCAAACATAGGCGCGCCCGCGGATCGTGGGGATGACTGTCCCACCGTCGCCGCGGCGGTACTTCGCCGTAAACCGGCTGCCGATGATGCTCTCCTGCACCCAGGCCGCGCCGGGCGCGAGCTTTCCATCGGCCGCCAAGCAGGCGAGCTTGGCACTCGTGCCGGTGCCACAGGGGGAGCGGTCAAACGCCCCCCCCGGGCAAAGGACGAAGTTGCGGCTGTCGGCATCGGTTGCCTGGGGCGGCCCGAAGAACTCGATGTGGTCGATCTCCGCGCCGTCGGCGCCGGTGATTCGATGGCCGACGAGCCCGCGGCGGACCGCCTCGGCCGCGGCGGTGAGCCTGCCGATGTTGCCGGGCACGAGGTCGCACGGGGGGGTCGAAACGAGGAAGAACCAGTTTCCCCCCCAGGCGATGTCACCGACGATGCTCCCGAGCCCTTCGACGTCGAGGCTCACCCCGGCCCGGTAACGCCAGGAGGGAACGTTGTCGATCGCCACCTCGTGGGCGTCGAGCAGTTCGATGCCGACGGTGCCGACGGGGGTTTCGAGGCGGTGGCGGCCGGGGCCGATCCTCCCCAGATGCGCGAGCGTCACGGCCACGCCGATCGTCCCGTGGCCACACATCCCGAGGAAGCCCGCGTTGTTGAAGAAGATCACGCCGGCGGCGCAGGTGCGGTCTTCCGGCTCCACGAGGAGCGCCCCGACGAGCGCGTCGGAGCCGCGCGGCTCGAGGATCACGCTGCGGCGAAAGTCGTCGTGCGCTGCACGGAAACGCTCGAGCTTCCCGGCGAGGGAGCCCGGGCCGAGATCGGGGCCGCCGTCGAGGACGACACGCGTCGGCTCCCCTTCGGTGTGTGAATCGACGACGCGGATCGCGCTGGGGTAACCGTTCATCCCTGCGCTCCCGGCCAGGCCTTCCACCATTCCCGAAACAATTTCCACTGCGCGTGCGTGTAAGCCCGCTGGGTCGGGGAGAGGGTGTCGCTGGGGTTGATGTGATGCTCGTAGGCGGAATGCCCCTCGAGCACCATCAGCGCCTTGTAGTGGAGGACGAGATCGGGCCCCTCGTCGAAGGTGGAGAGGACGCGGAGGGCCTCGTCGAGCTCCAGGGCGAGGCGGCGGGCCTCGACGTCACCGGCGGCCGCGCGCCCGCACAGCGCCACCAGCCGCAGCACCGGCCCGGGCAGGGCGTTGCCGATCCCAGTGATCGCGCCGACGGCGCCGCAGCGGACAAAGCCGTGGAAGACCTGCGTGTCGACGCCCACCATGAGGGCGAGGTCGGGATCGCCCGAGGTGATGAAGCCGGCGGCGTAGCTCAGCGACTCGGCGCCGCCAAACTCCTTGAATCCGACGAGGTTCTTGTGGTTTCGTCGCAGGTCAGCAAAGAGATCGGCGCGGGTCTGGAAGCCGTAGTAGGGGCTGTTGTAGATCACCGCGGGGAGATCGCCGCCGGCCGAAAGCACCTCTTCAAAGTGGGCCTTCTGAGCTGCAGCGGCGCTGCCACGAGAGAGGAGGCGGGGGATGACCATCAGCCCCACCGCCCCCACCTTGCGGGCATGGGCAGCATGGCCGGCAGCGAGCCGCGGGTTTTGGGCACCGGTGCCGACGACGACCGGGATCCCCGCCTCGACAAGGAGGCGGACGCCGGTCTGCCGGTCCTCGTCGGTGAGCAGCGGCCAGTCGCCCATCGAGCCGCAGTAGACGACCGCGCTCATCCCCTCGGCCACGAGCCTCTGCGCGGTGCGGACGAGCTCCTCGTGGTCGAGGGAGCGGTCGGGCCGGCAGGGGGTCATCAGCGCCGGCATGCAGCCGCGAAAAACATCGGAACCGTGAGCCATGTCGATTCACCTCGGGGGTCGAGCCGCCCGCGCCGCTGGGCGTGACGGGAAGCGGGCCATGATAGCGATACGGCCGGCGTGACGGGGATCACGCCAGGATGGCGGAGCGTCAGTCGCGGAGCTTCTTCGACAGGCTCTCGCCAAGGCGGCGGACGGTGGTGCTGAAGTCGTCGCGGGCCAGGTGAGCCCTGATCACGCTGATCCCGGACGTGTCGGCCAGGGCTGCCGTCAGGGCCCGGTCGAAATCACCCTCGGTGTGGGCCTCGTAGCCGGTGCCCCCGCCGAGCACCTCGGGGAGCTTTTCATAACGCCAGGGATTGATGTCGTTAAAGGGGCCGTCGAGGATCACCCGCTCGGTGCCGTAGCCGGCGTTGTCGAGGATGATGATCGTGGCGGAAAGTCGCCTGCCGACGAGCGAGGAAAGTTCCATCCCGGTCATCTGGAAGGCGCCGTCGCCGACGAGGGTGACGATCTTCGCGTCGGGGCGGGCGCAGCGGGCGCCGAGCGTGGCCGGGACGCCGAAGCCCATCGATGTGTAGTAGGCGGGGGAGACGTATTCGGTCTGGCCTCGGATCACCAGCTCACTCGAGGCAAACAGGGAGTCGCCGACGTCGGCGATCACGATCGTGCCGTCTTCGATGCTCCCGTCGAGCCGGTGGATGAGCCGGGAGATCGTCAGCGCCGCCTCGGCGCGGAGCTCGTAGGTGCCTGCGACCTTGGCCGGGCCAGGGGGAAGCACGCGGCGGGTGGCTTTTGGTTTCGCCGCAGCCAGCTCGCGGATGAAGTCCTCGAGGAGTACGCCGCGGAAGTGGTGGTGGCTGATCCGCAGGTCTTCGCTCGTGGCGTGGATCGTCCGCCGCGGGTCGAGGTTGGCGGTGAAGATGCCGAGATCGATGTCGGTGAGGATCGTGCCGAGGAGGATCCGGCAGTCGCTCGATTCGACGAACTCCGTCACCTCGCGGCGCCCCATCCCCCCTTCGTAGAGGCCGATGTAGAGCGGATGGACCTCACTGACCACGCTCTTGCCGAGGAGTGTCGAAGCGACCGCGATCCCTGCCGTCTCGGCCAGCGCGATCGTGTCGGCCTGGAGCCCGAAGCGCTGCAGCTCGACGCCGGCGATGATCACCGGGGCCTGCGCCTGCTCGATCCGCTCGACCGCCTCGCGGACTGCCTCGGCCAAGGCCGCCGGATCGCTTGCGCGCGGCGGGGCGGCATAGGGGCGGATCGAATCGGGCACGACGTCGACCATGTCACGCGGCAACTCGATGTAGACAGGCCGCTTCTGCCGGAAGCAGACGTCGAGGACTCGGTCGATCTCGCGGAAGGCGGTGTCGGGATCGGTGATCTCGGCGGACGCTGCCGTCACCTTCTCGAAGTCCTCGAACTGCGTCGACCACTCACGGACGCAGTGATGGAGGAGCGGTCGATCGCTCCGTTCGCTCAAGCCCGGGGCCCCTGAGATCACCACCACTGGGCTCTTCTCCGCCCAGGCGCCGGCGGTCGAATTGACCACCGAGAGCCCCCCCACGCCGTAGGTGACGCACAGCGCTCCGATGCCGTTGATCCGGGCGTAGGCATCGGCGGCGTAGCCGGCGCAGTCCTCGCGCGTGCAGTTGACCAGCTCGAGCGAGCTTTGCTCGAGCATCGAGTAGAAGCCAAGGACGTAGTCGCCCGGGACGCCGAAGACGTGGCGGAGGGAGTAGTCGCCAAGCCGGCGGATCAGGTATTCCCCGATCGACAGTTGCGTGACGCTCCGAGAGCGGTCGGCGTGGCGCTGCGGGTGCTTGGCCATGATTCTCCCCTTCTCACCACACCGTCTTGCCACCATTGACGGCGATCGTTTGACCGGTCACGAAGGCGGCCTCGTTGCTGGCGAGATACGCCGCCGCCCAGCCGACATCCTCCGGGATCCCCCAGCGGGCCGCCGGCACCGTCGCCAGATAGGCGTCCTTGTCGGCCTGCGGATCGTTCTCGTGGCGCTCCACGGGGATCCAGCCCGGCGCGATCATGTTGACGGTGACGCCGTGCGGAGCGAGCTCGCGGGCCATGCTCCGCGACCAGCCTGTCTGGCCCCCCTTGGCGGCAACGTAGGCGGAGAAGGGGGAGACGCCGAGAAGGAAGACTTCGCTGGTGATATTGATGAGCCGACCGGTGCCGCGCTGCTTCATCGAGGGAAGGGCGCGGCGGGCGAGGAGGTAGGGGCTCTTCACGAAGAAGTCGAGCATCTCCTGGTAGAAGGCCCAGTCGTAATCTTCGATCGGCTTTTGCGGTTGGGCCGGCGTGGCATTCATGACGACGATGTCGACGGCCCCGAGCATCCGCTCGATCCCCATGAACATCCCGTCGATCTCGGCGGAGTCGGTGACGTTGGCCCGGTAGAGGTCGGCAGTCACCCCGGCGTCGCGGACCTCATGGAGCGCCTTCTCGGCGCGGGCCTGATTGTTGGCGTAGTTCATCGCCACCTTGGCGCCGGCGAGCCCCAGGCACTTGGCGGTGGCGAGGCCGAGGCCGGTCGACGACCCGGTCACGAGGGCCACCTTGCCGGCGAGGGAGAACGGAGGACGGGCAGGGGGAGGGGAGACGGTCATGGTGGGCTGGTTGGGTTCGGGGAAGGGGAATCGGCAGGGTAACTAAAGCCAGTGGCCATCCAGGCAATCAATACATTACGACCCGCAACAGTGGCGGATCATATCGCCGTTATCAGTGGGTGAT
>CAJAYZ010000929.1 GCA_903949225.1 uncultured Planctomycetaceae bacterium | reverse complement strand
GCAAAGAACCCCGGATGCTGCCAGTGCGTCAGCCCCGGAACGATGATCCGCTCGAGATCGCCAAGCACCGCCGCGAGCGATTCGGGGGTCTCCGGCGCGGCGGCGGGAAGCCGGGCCGCGATCTCCCCCGGCTCGACGTCGGAGAGCACGCGTTGAGCCGGCAGCGACGCCCAGTAGTCGGCGATCCAGTCGATCACGACCCGCCCCTCACGCCGGAAGCGTTCGGGGTCGAACGGGGGGCCACCGGCGCCGGGCCATCGGTCCGGTTCTCCAGACTCTGGCTCACCCGACTCGCGCATCGGTCATTCTCCCTGGAGGGTGAGCACGAGCCGGCGTGGTCCACCCCGATCGCGGTGTTCGCCGAGATAGATCCCCTGCCACGTCCCGAGCAGCAGCCCGCCATTCCGGACGGGAATCGTCACCGAGGTGCCGACGAGCGCTGCCTTGACGTGGGCCGGCATGTCGTCGCTCCCTTCGAGCGTGTGGGCATAGGGAAAATCCTCCCGGGCGATCCGGTCGACGGCCATCGCCAGATCGCGGGGG
This sequence comes from uncultured Planctomycetaceae bacterium, assembly GCA_903949225.1. Lineage (GTDB taxonomy): Bacteria > Planctomycetota > Planctomycetia > Pirellulales > UBA1268 > QWOP01. The sequence continues at coordinate 1,360 of CAJAYZ010000929.1, read as the reverse complement.
ACGTCGGGATCGGCATTCTCGTTGATCGAAAGGCTCGCCGACGTGTGGCAGACAAAGACGTGGAGGAGGCCGACGCGAATCGCCGCCAGCTCGGGGAGAGCGTCGACGACCGGCCGGGTGATGATGTGAAACCCGCGGGGCAGGGGAGGGAGGCGGAGTTCACGTTGGTGCCAATGCATGGGTAGTTGCGGCGGTAGCGATCAGCCCCGCCCCTCGGTCGCCCGCTTGGTACGCTGCGCGATGAAGTCGCCGTCGTGACAGTTCGAGACCGCTACATCGTACGTGATCTCGCCACGCTGGTAGAGGTCGAGGAGGACGTTGTCCATGAGCTGCATCTTGTGCTTCCGGCCGGTCATGATCTCGTTGCGCAATTGATGGACATTCCCCTCGCGGATCATGTTGCGGACGGCCGTGTTGGCGATGCAGATCTCGACCGCGAGCACCCGGGCGCTCCCGGTGGCCCGCGGCAGGAGCCGCTGGGAGATCACTCCCTGGAGCGATCCGGCGAGTTGGTAGGCGATCGATTCCTGTTGCTGCTGGGGGAAGACGCTGGCGATCCGTTGGAGCGTCTGCGCGGCGTCGGGGGTGTGGAGCGTGGCGATCACGAGATGCCCGGTCTCCGCCGCCATCAGCGCCGTCTCGACCGTGTCGAGGTCGCGCATCTCGCCGATCACGATCACATCTGGATCCTGGCGGAGGACGGCCCGCAGCGCCCCGTTGAACGACTGAAAATCGCTCTGCAACTCCTGCTGGATGACGAGGCTGCGGTTGTTGGCGTGAACGAACTCGACCGGATCCTCGAGGGTGATGATCTTCGCGCGGCGTTCCTCGTTGATCGTGTTGATCATGTGGTTGAGGGTCGTCGTCTTCCCCATTCCGGTGGGGCCGGTGACGAGGATCAGGCCGCCGGGGGAACGGGTCAGCTCCGCCACCACCGGCGGGAGGCCGAGTTCCTCCGCCGTCCGCACGACCGTCTCGCACAGCCGGATGGCGAATTCCGGGGTGCCAGCATGGAGATACACGCTGACGCGGAATCGACCGATCCCCGCCACCGTTCGCGAGAAACTCAGCTGCCAGTCGCGCGCGAAGGCCTCCTTCTGCTTCTCCTCGAGGAGGTCGTCGTGGATCGCCTGGAGATCCTCCTTGTCGAGGGGAGGGCCCTGCGCCGGCTTGAGGTCGCCGTTGATCCGCAGGATTGGCGCCACCCCCTGCGAGAGGTGGATGTCGGTGGCGGTCATCGACCGGGCACCACGGAGGATCTTTTCAAGCGACCAGTGCATCAGCGTTGCTCCCGGAGCCTGCGCGACCGTCACGGAATCATCGTCCACCAAAGAGCCTGCCGAGGCGGCGCAAAAGTCCG
>CAJAYZ010000928.1 GCA_903949225.1 uncultured Planctomycetaceae bacterium | reverse complement strand
GTCGCCGGCGGCGGCATCAAGGGGGGCCGGATCGTGGGGAGCACCGATGCCCGCGGCGAGCGCGTCAAGGACCGGCCAATCACCCCCTTCGACCTCCACGCCACGATCTATCACGTCCTCGGTATCGACCCGACGACCCACTTCCTCGACCACTCCGGCCGACCGGTTCCGGCGATCGACCGGGGCGAGGTGATCAGCGAACTGTTTTGAGCCCGCGCGGATCAACCCCGCTTGCCAACAGCGCCCCGCCCCTGAGCGCAACGCTGGCTGCGGCCGCGAAACGATTCCCAGGAGCCCGACCCGATGCGACATCCGATCTCTTCCATGTTCGCCCTGGCCGCGATCCTCGCGCCGATCGCCGGAGCGGTGGCGCAGGAGACCAACCGGGCGCCCGTTCACGCCCCCCAGCCGATGATGCCGCCCGGCCCGGGGCCCCAGCAGCCCGGCCGCTACACGCTCGTCGACCGGGAACTCTCGGTCCTCGACAGCGAAGGGAAGCCGACGAGCCTCGGCTCCCTCACGCTCCTCTTCGACAGCGCCACCGGCGAAGTGAGCTATCTCGTCCGCGAAGGAGGTGCGGTCGCTTGGCGTGTCATTCCCCGGCCGCCACATCATCATCAGCCAGGGCCTCCCACGACCCCCTGGACGCAGCCGCACTTCGCGCCGCCGGGATCCGCGCCTTACCTCCCCAGCGGTCCGCCGACGCCGGTGCCCTCAAGCCTGCCGGCCGCACCCCTGCCTCCGCTGCCGATGCCCACCCCGGCCTCACCAAGCCCGTTCACGCAGGGCCCCGGTGCCGGGCCGCGGGCGCCGATCGCCAATCCGCTCGTCGACACCGCCGGCTTCCGCGACAGCGTTGCCGAGGCCGATCGACTCCGGGCCCAGCGACGGGTCGGCGAAGCGGCCTTCCTAGCCCTGGCCACGCCGGAGAGCGTGATCCTCGACTGCCGCAGCCGGGAGTCGTTCGCCCGGCTCCATGTCCGTGGCGCCGTCAACCTTCCCTTCCCCGACATCACCGCCGAAGAACTGGCCCGGCTGATCCCGTCTCCCGACACCCGTGTGCTGATCTATTGCAACAACAACTTCGCCGCGGCGCCGACGGCGTTCCCGGAGAAGGTGGCGCGGGCGGCGCTCAATCACCACGCCTTCGCCACGCTCGTGGCCTACGGCTACCGCAATGTCTTCGAACTCGCGCCGCTGGTCGACGTGGCGTCGACGGAGATTCCGCTCGAGGGGGACGACGCCCCATGATCAACCATGCCCCGACATGATCCGGATCGCGTGATCCGGCTAAACTACTGCCGCCCCGTCCGAGGCTCCCTTCACTCCCACCGGAACCGCTCCCCATGGCCGACAAGCCGATCCTCTTCCTCCTCCGCGCCGGTTTCCCCGACCCCAAGCATGGCCCCGGCGGCTCCTACTGCCCCGAGTGCACCGCCGTGACCGGGATCCTTTGGTATTACCCCGAGGTGGCGGCGAAGTTGGACATCCGCCAGGTCGACGTCCCGCGGCCGCGGCCGGAGGTCATCGCGATGGTCGGTGAGGAAAACCAGTCGTGCCCGGTGCTCGTGCTCCCCGCCGGAGAGACGCCGGCCGGCGTGCCGGTGGCCCATGGCAGAGCGTTCGTCTCCGGGCCGGACGCGATCATCAAATACCTCGCCGATCACTACGGCACCGCCCAGTAGCCCTGACGCGCGACGGGCGTCAGCGGGGATCGGCCAAGGCGTAGCTCGTGCTCCGGCCGCGGCCCGGGTTCTTCACGAGGATGCTTCGGGCCTCGAGATCCTGGATGTCGCGGAGAGCTGTGTCGGACGAGCACTTGGCGATCCGAGCGTACTTCGACGTCGTCATTCCCCCTTGAAAGCCGTCGAGCAGCCGGTTGATGACGAGACGCTGCCGGTCGTTAACCGGGCTGCCGGCGCCGATCGCCTGCCACAGCGTCGCCTTCTGGAGCACCGACTCGACGAGCGTGCCGGCGTTCACGAGAGCGCGATTGAGACAGCCGAGAAACCAGAGCATCCACGGGGTGATGTCGAGGTCACCACGCTGCGTGCGCTCGAGGATCCGGTAGTAGTCCTTCCGCTCGGCTTCGATCTGGGTCGACATGCTGGAGAAGCGTTCCGGGCAGCCGTCGGCACGGGCCAGCATGAGGTCGGCAAGGGCACGGGCCAGGCGGCCGTTGCCATCCTCGAAGGGATGGATCGTGACAAACCAGAAGTGCGCGATCGCGGCCCGGAGGACCGGATCCTCGTCGGTCTCGGCATTGCACCAGGCAATGAATCTCGCCATCTCGCCGGGCACACGCTGCGCCGCCGGGGCTTCGAAGTGGAACCGCTCCCGGCCGAACGGCCCCGACACGACCTGCATCGGACCGGCCTCCACCGGCCGCCACGTTCCGACGGCGATCGGACGGGTGCCGCTGTAGCCCACCGGGAACAGGGCCGCGTGCCATCCACACAGTCGCTGCTCCGAGAGCGGTTCCTCGGCACGGCGCGTGGCGTCGAGCGTCACCTCGACGATTCCCTCGACATCACGATTCGTGCGGCGGACGCCCCCCTGCGGGAGGCCGAGCCGGCGGGCGATCGAGGAGCGGACGTCGGCAGCGTCGAGCCGTTGCCCTTCGATCGCCGACGACTGCACGACGTCGCTTGTCAGCACCCGCAGGGCAGTCTCGGTCTGAAGATCGAAGCCGATCGCCCGCATCCGCCCGAGGAGCAGGCCCTGCGCGTGGCGCGTCGGCACGAGGGCCTGAAGGACGACCTTCTCGTCCCAGTGAAACGCCGGCCAGAGCTTGTTTTCGCGGATGAACGCCATAATCGCCGCATCTTTTGCGGCGATTATACCCCCATTCGCCGCACGCGGAAAACGGGGAAGGGCATCGCTACCGCGGCTGGCTGGAGAGCTGCACGAGCGCCTCGATGACGCGGGCCCGGGCCGCGGCGTCTTTAAGGATCAGATAGCGGTGCTTCCCTTGGGGATCGGGGGTGAACGTCGTCGCCCCCTTCTCCGTCACCGTCACCTTCCCCGGCGGCGAGCGGTCGAAGTAGCCCCGGCTTCCGAGAACCCCGTCGAGAACGCTCGTCAGATCCCAGCTCGGCCGATCCTGCGGCGGCGGCGAGAGGATCTTGTAGGACTCCGCCACCGGATGATGGGGGACATCCCGAAAATCCTCGAGGATGCTCTGGCTGGGGTACGGCAGCGCGATGCCAATCTCAAAGCCGCTCCAGATCATCTCCGTCGGCCACGCCTCGGCGAGCTTCGCCGCGGCGGCCCGATCCTTGACGACGTTGTATTCCTCGTAAGCGGCGTTGCCGTCGATCGGCTGGAAGGCTCCTGCCATGAGCTCGAGAAGCTTCACCTTCTTGGCAACGAGGGCCTTGCCGTCGAGCGGGCTTGTCGCATCGGCCGGGCTATCGAGGAGGCGGGCGAGATTCGTCGAGAAGCCGACCTGGACGACGACGACCGAGCCATCCTCCGCAGCCGCAAGCGCCTTCCGCAAAACCGCAACGGCCTCGGGGGCATCCTTCGCGTGGCGAAGCGCGTGGGGATAGCGTTCCTTGCCGGCAAAGGCGGGGACGTCTTGGGTCGCCTCGGCGAGCTTGAGATAGACGCTCTGCTCCTCGACGCCACCGGGGCGGACGACGCCGACCGGGATCTCCGTGCGGCCATAGAAGCGGTTGATACAGTCGACAAACGGGGCGGCGAGCGCGTGGTTGGCCGTGACTGTCACCGCGAGCAGCCGGCACTGCTCGCGCGACTCGAGGGCATGGAGCATGGCGAGCGCCGCGACGTCGTCGCAGTCGCCGCAGATGTCGGTGTCGAAGATCACCGGCACAGGGGCCGCTGCATGGAGGGCCGCAGGGGCCGAGCCGAGCGTCGCCGCAACAAGAAACGCCCAGGCCCAGCCGCGGCCAGTGGATCGTGCCATTCAAAAGGCTCCCCAGAAAAGGATTATCCCCTGTCTCCCCACGCGGTCTGTCGCAGACCGAATCCGCCCGCCGCGACAGCCCCGCTCAGGCGACGGCGAGCATCCGCTCGAGCGCCACCACGGCCCACTTCGCCGTCTCGTCGTCGACCCGGATCACGTTCACTGCATCCCCAGCCTCGAGGTGCTCGAGGCTCCAGCAGAGGTGGGCCAGATCGATGCGGTACATCGTGGCACACATGCAGACCACCGGCGACAGGAAGTGGATCTCCTGCTCGGGGTGAGCGGCCTCCAGTCGCTTGACGAGATGGAGCTCGGTGCCGATCGCCCACTTTGTGCCCGGCGGGGCCTGCTCGACCGGGCGGAGGATGTAGCTCGTCGAGCCGATGAGGTCGGCCTTGTCGACCACCTCCATCGAACACTCCGGATGGACGAGGATCTTCACGCCGGGGATGTTCTTCCGCAGCCCGTCGACATGCTCAGGGCGGAACATCGCATGGACGCTGCAGTG
>CAJAYZ010000927.1 GCA_903949225.1 uncultured Planctomycetaceae bacterium | reverse complement strand
TTGATGTTGCGGTACCAGCAATCAGAGCCATGGTCCTGGAGGCCAACGTATCCGCGGCGCGGATGATCCTTGTAGGCGACGTCGAACTTGTGCGTCGAGCCATCGGTGCGACGGTTCATCTCGGGCCACTGATCGAGATCGATGGCCGACACGGCGTGGCCATTGATCGCCACCTCGAGCTTCGGCCCGCGGCTCGTGACGAGCGCCGTGTTCCATGTGCCGGCCGGCTTCATCGCGTTGGCCGTCGGCTTGACGAGATCGTAGAGGGCACCGGTGTCGTGGAAGTCGGTGGTCGTCGTGTCGTCGATGGCGATCTCGATCCCGTTGAAGCCGACATCCTTGCCGGGGCGCGGTTCGAGCGGCCAGGTGCGGACGAAGATTCCGCTGTTGCACTTCGGGCTGATCTTGAACTCGAGGGCCAGCTCGTAGTCGTCGAGCGGTTTTTCAAAGACGAGCATGTAATCGCAGGGGTGCGGGTTGAGCGCCCCGTCCTGGACATGGCTCTGGGGGAGCGGCTTCCCCTTCGGGCTCATCCACCCCGTCGTTGAGCGGCCGTCGAAGAGGAGCTGCCAGCCGGCCGCCTTCTCTGCCGCGGTGAGCTCATTGTCGGCGGCCACGGCCTGACGGGCGCTGACGGCGCCAAGGAGAGCTCCAAGGAGGACGTAGCGGAGAACGAGGCGTTTCATCGGTTTCATCCGAGCGACCACCCGGGGCGGTAGTCGATGTGGAGGTGCTGGTTGAGGTCAGGGAGGTTTTTGACGTGGAGATTCGGGCCATCCCACTCGATCCGTTCTCCAGGGACGCGCATCGCGAGGACGCCGAGGAGGACCGTCTCGGTGAGGGGACCGGAAACATCGAAGTTCGACATCGTCTTTCCTTGTCCCTTGCAGGCGAGGAGCCATTCCTCGTAGTGGCCAGGGGAGCGGGGGATCGACGCCGGCACGGCCTTGGCGCTGTCGGCAAGATCGGCCGGGAGAAGCCGCGGGGTGCCGCCGTGGGAGGAATGGAACATCTTCCCCTTCGAGCCGACGTACAGGACTCCGTTGTCGGGGAGCTTTTCCCCAGCCGGCAGTTCCGCGGGCGTCGGCGGCATCAGCCCCCCCTCGTACCAGGTCATGCGGACGGGAGGGAGGGTTTTCCCGCCAGCTTCGCGGGCGGGAAAGTCGTAGGTGACGACCGCCGCGATCGGAAAGGAATCGAAGTTGCGAGTGTTGCCTTCGAGGTAGGCGCCGTCGAGGGTGATCCGCGACTCGACGGTCGTGGGGGAGCCGAGGGAGAGGGCCCACATCGGATGATCGATGATGTGGCAGCCCATGTCGCCGAGGGCACCGGTGCCGAAGTCGACCCAGCCGCGCCAGGCGTGGGGGCAGTAGGCGGGGTGATAAGGGCGATCGGCGGCGGGGCCGAGCCAGAGGTTCCAGTCGAGGGTGGCAGGGACCGGCGGGGAGCCCTCGGGGCGATTGATCCCCTGCTTCCAGAGTCGGCCGGCCCGGTCGGACCAGGTGTGAACTTCGCGGACCTCGCCGATGATGCCGGCCTGAATCCACTCGTTGGTGAGCCGGGCCCCTTCGGTGGCATGCCCCTGGTTGCCCATCTGCGTGACGACGCCCGCCTTGCGGGCGGCCTCGGTCAGCGTGCGGGCCTCGCGGAGGGTGTGGGTGAGCGGCTTCTGGACATAGACATGCTTGCCGGCGGAGATGGCGGCCATCGCGGCGACGGCGTGGGTGTGGTCCGGAGTGCTGATGGTGCAGCCGTCGAGGTGCTTTCCTTCCTTGTCGAGCATGACGCGGAAGTCTTTGTAGCGCGTCGCCTTGGGGTGGGCCTGGAAGGTGCCCTGGGCGCGCTGGTCATCGACATCGCACAAGCTGACGAAGTTCGCGCCGAGCTTGGTGAACGTCCCGACGTCGCCTCCTCCCATGCCGCCGACCCCGATGCCGGCGAGGTTGACCCGTTCGCTCGGCGGCACCTGCCCTTCCCCGCCGAGGACATGACGGGGCACGATCATGAAGCTCCAGGCCGGGCTCGCGGCAACAGCCGCCGTGGCGGCCCGGGCGAGAAACCGACGGCGGCCAAGGCTCGCGGCGGCGGGCGTCGGGGCCTCGGGCGCATGCAGCGATCGATCAGTCATGGCGAATGGCTCCCGGAATATTCCCCCAAACGACCCACAAGCCCCCACACGGTACCGCGACCGTCCCGCGGGGGAAAGCCCCGCCACGCTTGCCAACCCCCGCCGGCGCCCGGACAATCCCGCCCCGGTCTCCAGCGTCCGCTCGCCGAGGAACTTTCCCAATGGTCTCTCCCCCGTCGCTCCACCACTCGCCTCGCGCGCCCGGCACGGCCAAAGCCCACGTCTGCCGCTTCAGCACCGCGCCTGGTGCCCCGGTAAAGGTTGGCGCCGCGTGGGGCCGGGACACCATCGCCGATCTCAGCGCTGCCGGTGTCTCGAGCCTCACGGCGCTCCTCGACAGCGCCGAACCGGCGAAGATCGTGGCGGCGCTTGCCCCACTCGCCCCCCATCTTCCCCTCGCCGACGTCACGCTCCTGGCGCCGGTGGAGCGGCAGGAGGTGTGGGCCGCGGGGGTGACCTACCTCCGGAGCAAGACGGCACGAATGGAGGAATCGGACTTTAGCGCCACCGCCTACGATCGAGTCTATGATGCCGACCGACCTGAGATCTTCTTCAAGAGCCTCGCCGAGAAGGTCGTCGCCACGGGAGACGCCGTCGGCATCCGCGCCGACGCGACATGGAACGTGCCGGAGCCAGAGCTCGCCCTCGTGTTGAACACGCGTGGGGCCATCGTCGGCTGTGCGATCGGCAACGACATGAGCTCGCGTGACATCGAAGGGGAGAATCTCCTGTACCTGCCGCAGGCTAAGACCTACGACCGCTCCTGTGCGCTCGGCCCCTGGGTGGCACTGGAGACCGACGAGGCGACAATCCGCCGCTGGTCGATCGGCATCGAGATCATCCGCGGAGGCTCGACGGCTTTTGCCGGCGAGACGCGGATCGACCAAATCAAGCGGGGTCTGGCAGACCTGGCCGGCTGGCTCCTGCGCAGCCAGCGCTTTCCCCACGGCGCCGTGCTCCTTACCGGCACCGGTGTTGTCCCCGACGAATCATTCACGCTCCGTGCCGGCGACGTCGTGCGGATCGCGGTCGACGGGATCGGAGTCCTCGAGAATCCGGTCGTCACCGTCTGAAGCCCCTTCAATCCCGACTCGGTTCCGAAGGAATCCTCCATGTCCCCGCTCCACGGTCTCAATTTCGTCGCCGCCGCTCTGCGAAAGAGTGGACGGACCTTCGCCGTCTCGTCCCCCGCCGACGGCACCCCCCTCGACGGCAAGTTTCAACTTGCCCGCCCGATCGACGCCGAGGAGGCCCTCGCGGCGGCCGACGCGGCGGCCGGGCCGTTCGCCCGAATGACCGGCGCGGAGCGGGCCGCGTTCCTCGAGCGCGTGGCGGAGGAGATCCTCGCACTCGGGGATGCGCTCATCGAGCGGGCGGCGGCGGAGACCGCCCTGCCGGTGGCGCGATTGACGGGGGAACGGGGGCGAACCGTGGGCCAACTGCGCCTGTTCGCGGCGGCGGCGCGGGATGGATCGTGGGTCGATGCGCGGATCGACCGGGCCCAGCCTGACCGACAGCCATTGCCAAGGCCCGATCTCCGCCGCATGAAGCTGCCGCTCGGGCCGGTCGTCGTCTTCGGTTCGAGCAACTTCCCCCTCGCCTTCTCGGTGGCGGGGGGCGACACGGCCAGCGCTCTGTGCACCGGCAATCCGGTGATCGTCAAGGCCCACCGCGGCCACCCCGGAACGTCGGAGCTGGTGGCCGGGGCGATCCGCCGGGCGGTCGATGCCTGCGGCGTGCCCCCCGGCGTGTTCTCGATGCTCCATGGGGAAGGGAGCGTCATCGGCGTGCAGCTCGTCAAGGATCCACGCGTCAAGGCGGTGGGCTTCACTGGCTCGCGGTCCGGTGGCCGGGCGCTCATGACGGCAGCCGCTGCGCGCCCCGACCCGATCCCGGTGTTTGCGGAAATGAGCAGCTGCAATCCCGTCTTCGTGCTTCCGGGAGCGCTCGCGACTCGGAGCAGTTCCATCGCCGAGGGATTCCGCAATTCGATGACGCTCGGCGTCGGGCAGTTCTGCACGAAGCCGGGGATCCTCGTGGCGGTCGAGGGGGAGGATCTCGTCCGCTTTCGAGAAGAGCTCACTGCCGCGGTGGCCGCCGCGACGCCTGCCTCGATGCTGACCGCGGAGATCCTCCGTGAATACGACGCCCACCGCGAAGCGCTCCTTGGCGTGGCGGGGGTGCGGGTGCTGGCTCGGGCCGCGGCGACAGCCGACGCCGTCCATTCCCAGGCGGCCGCGGTCGTGGCGGAAACTGACGCCGCGACGTTCCTGTCGCAGCCGCAATGCTCCGAGGAGGTGTTTGGCCCCTGCAGCCTCCTCGTCGCCGTCCACGATCTCGCCGAACTGCGAGCTGTGGCTCGGAGGCTCGACGGCCAACTCACCGCCACGATCCACGGCACCGATGCCGATCTCGAGGAGGGGGCCGATCTGTTCGAGCTCCTCGCCGAGCGGGCCGGGAGACTGGTCGTCAACGGCTATCCCACGGGGGTCGAAGTGTGCCATGCGATGCAGCATGGCGGCCCGGCGCCGGCAACCTCCGACTCCCGGTTCACAAGCGTAGGCACCGCCGCGCTCGAGCGCTTCATCCGGCCGGTCTGCCTCCAGGACATGCCCGATCGGCTTCTCCCCCCGGCGCTCCAGGATGCCAACCCGCTGGGCCTGGAACGGATCGTGGAGGGAGTCCGCGGCCGGCATTGATCCGGCTCCGGGCTCTCGGCCGCGGGTGGCGACGCCGTGGCGGCCGTCAGGCGGCCGTCAGGCGGCCGACCGGCGGCCGATGCGGCGCGGGCGCCGGGCACCGACAGGAAGCACCCCGGCACCGCCGTCGGCGTGCTG